>NZ_JAASHD010000013.1:0-78968 GCF_019734375.1 Clostridium sp. K04 | reverse complement strand
ATATCAATATTGAAATTTCAATTTAATTCTATATTTGATTTCTCCATAAGTTTTATTTGAAAATATATATCAATTGAAAATTATTATTGATTGAACTCTTTACTTAAGATATACTTAATTTAATAAAAAAATACTTTTATAAAGGAGAACTATATGAATTTATTAATTTCTTTATCTTTTACTATTTTAATAATAGGAGTTGGACATGCTTTTATAAAAAAGCACTCTAAATTTTGTTATATTTTAGCTACTATAATATCTATAATACTAATTACAATTTCATATACTGGTGCTATTGCTAATATCCCTGAATTTATAAGATTTTATATATTACCACTATTTACAAATAGTGCTTTTGCAACATCATTATTTATAGTAGTTATGTATACTGGTGCATTAAAAAATGGTAGTAAGCTTATGAAGCTTTTATTTCCTATAAGAGCTGAATTATCAATAATTGCATGTATTCTTACTCTTGCTCATAATATAATTTTTGGTAGATATCACTTTGTTGCGTTATTTACTAACCCAAAATCAATGTCATTTAATATGCTTTTAGCTGCAATATTTAGTTTAATGTTAATTGCAATTATGCTTCCACTTATGATTACATCTTTCCCTAACATAAGGAAAAAAATGAAGTACAAATCTTGGAAAAACCTTCAAAGATTTGCTTATGCTTTTTATGGATTAACTTATTTTCACATAATGCTTATAATGATGCCTATAGCTAAAACTGGTAATACTAAATATATTATAAATGTTTTAGTTTATAGTGTTGTTTATTTAACATATGCTGTACTTAGAATTAATAAAGCTTTATCTAAAAATAAGAAACTAGCAGTACTGTCTTAAAATCTGAAAAATTCAAAAAACCTATGTGCGGATAAGAATAAATTTTGAGGAAAGTAATTAGATCTTACTATGTATGTCTTTTTACTTTCCTCTATTTTTTAACATATTTATATTACAAATTATTTAAAAATATCCATAAATATGATAATATTATGCTAGTTATTACTAATAAGGGGGAACTATTTTGAAAAATGATGATGCCATTTATAGTTATGTAGAAAGAAAAATGATTGATTCTAATACTAATAAAATTACTTTCGATCCTAATAGACACAAAAAGAATGACATATTTACAGTTAGTGACTTGCTTAAAAAAATCTTACTTTATGGTTCTATAATTTTAATAATATGTGGATTTACCTTTTATCCCACTATCGCTAAACATAACAAAAAAACTCAAGATTTTATTGTTGAAATCTCATCTATAGTACATGAGTCTAACGATATTATGAATACAATTATTACTGAATATAATAACAATAATTTTTCAACTGATTATAAAACAAGTCTACAAAATAAACTTACTATTTTACAAAGTAATAATTTAGATGATTATACTACTTCTAAATATGGTACTTTAACAATAGCAACTACTCAAATATTAAATAATACCATAGATAGTATTAATATAATTTTATACTCTTCTACCGCTGATTCTTATAACTCCGGCGCTTTAAATGCTAACTTGAAATCTTATAAAGATAATATTGATATTTATAATAAATCTCTATTTCAATTTTTTGATGATAACGGAATCTTCTATAAAATTAATAGTGATGGCTCATATACTTATAATCTATAAATTTACATTTATCTTAATAAACGCCAAATAACAGGGCTGTATCAGATTGAATTAATAAATTCAATCTGATACAGCCCCATTTTTATTTTAATTTCTAAATAAACCATCTAATTTTAAATCTAATAAATTAGCAAATAATGATAAAGTGTTATTAGTTGGAATAACATTATTATTAATGTCTAATATCTTTCCAAGACCATATTCAGTATATATATCAACTGTTGGAAAATTATTTTCATCTCCTAAATTACAGATAATATCTGTTTCTTTTAAAGATACAATATTATTATCATTAGGAGTTACAAATTCATAAAGTCTAGTCTTATAATTATGTCTTAAGACCTTTACTTTATCAGTAACTTTAATTTTATTAGTTTTATTATTTATATCATACTTTGAAATAGATGAAGCTATATTATTAATTACAAAATAATCAACATTTCTCTTATAATCTACCTTTGCCTTAAACTCTGCTAACCTTTTTAAGTTTAGGTTTATATCTACAGGTATTTCTTCCTTTTTTAAATTATCAAAGGCTTTTTTTATGTAAGACAATTCTTCAGTTCCATTTAGTTCTTTTGATAATATATCCATACAATTTCTATAAATATCTTCAAAATAATTAAATGGTAATGCATATTTAATATTATTTAAAATCAAATATACTTTAAATTTAGCAGAGCTATCACCACTTCTAAATGAGTAATTTATATCAACTAATAACATTTCATTTAAATCTTCTGTATAAAATGTTACTTTTTCAATTCCATTTCTATATTCTGCTGTATAATTTTCATCTTTAGATAATGCTTGTGTATGTTGATTTATTATATATGTACCTTTAAATCCAAGATCATCAATTGAACCTACTCTTAATGATGTCTTTGGTGATAGTTTTTTTAGGTTAATATATGGTCTATTTTCACATAGATTATTTTCTAGTATTATTCTCACAGCTTAATCTCCTTACATAGTTGAATTTAATTTTATTTATAATTTATGCAAAAAAATAAATCTTATAAAAATATAAGATTTATTTTTTGGTTGCGGGGGCAGGACTTGAACCTACGACCTTTGGGTTATGAGCCCAACGAGCTGCCAACTGCTCCACCCCGCGATATTATGTTTTATAAGCTCTCTTGCTTAACTTGTATCCTTAGTATAATCTAATAAGTATTTGTAGTCAAAGTTGAATTATGTTGTATTATGGCTTTAAAGTGTAAGAGATAGCTTAGAGTCTTAAATGCAAGCAGATAATACTAAATATCATTTAGAGCTCCAATCTATTATTTCAAGAAATAAAGTTGTTTACTTCCATACAATGTTTATCAAAGATTGAAGGTAGTAAAAGAAATACTTTAAACATTTCTTTTACTACCTTTATAATAGGTAACCCTATTTCATAAAAATAATATTATTAAACAATCTTCTTTTGAGAAACCCTCTTAGTACCTATATTCTTAAACTCAACATATATCATTAATATTGATACAGTTCCTGCAATAAAGTCAGCAATAGGACCAGAATACATTATTCCATCAATTCCAATAAATAAAGGCAATACAACTATTAATGGTAACAAAAATAAAATCTGTCTTGTTAAAGAAAGAAATATACCCTTCTTTGGTTTTCCTATAGCAGTAAAGAAATTAGATGATATAGGTTGCAGACAATTTAAAAATGTAAAAAATAAAAATATCCTAAAATACTTCACTGCAAAAGTATAATAAACTTCAGAACCTGAACCAAATATAGATACTATTTGCCTTGGCAAAAACTGAAATGCAAGAAAAGCTACTACTGATACACCTAAACCATAAGATATAGCTGTAGTATATGCCTTTTTAACTCTATCATATAGCTTAGCTCCATAGTTAAAGCTTACAATAGGCTGTAACCCTTGAGAAAGCCCAATTACTATTGACATATAAATTTGATTTACCTTTGTTATAATTCCTGCACATGCAAGTGGTATTGACTCTCCATATACAGATAATGCGCCATAATATGTTAAAGACTTATTCATTACAATTTGTACAATCATCATTGCAAGCTGATTAAAGCATGGTGCTGCACCTAATGAAATTATTTTACTTACAAAATTCCACTTTGGTATTAAATGCTTCTTTTCTATTTTACCTGTTTTATATTTTAATAAATATCTTAATACTAAAAATGCAGCAAAAATTTGTCCTATAATTGTTGCTAATCCTGCCCCTACCATTCCCATATTAAATCCAAATATAAATATAGGGTCTAAAATTATATTAATTATGGCTCCAGATAAATTACATAACATGCTATATTTAGGACTACCATCTGCTCTAATTAAATGTCCCCCACCTGTAGAAAATATTAAAAATGGAAAACCTATTGCAGTTACCCTTGTATAATTCCTAGCATAAACTAATACATTATCAGGTGATCCAAAAAATCTAAGCATAGGTTCCAAAAATATCTGAATTATAATACATAAAACTATCCCTGAAAGAAAAAGTAATAATGCAGAATTTCCTATATAATATAATGCCTTTTCCTTTTTTCCTTCACCTAATGTCAAATTAAAAGCTGATGCTGCTCCAATTCCTAATAATAAAGCTAAAGCAATACATGAGGTTGTAAGTGGAAATGTTATGTTAGTTGCAGCATTCCCTAATTCTCCAACACTTCTTCCAATAAAAAATTGATCTACTATATTGTATAATGCACTTACAAGCATTGCTATTATACTTGGAATTGCAAAATTTCTTAATAATTTATTTATTGGCTGTGTACCTAAATTATTCTTCATTTTATTTTCCCTCGCTTTCATATTCTTTTGCTTTTATATATTATTTGTAAAACACAGTTTGTTTATAAACAAATAAATATAATATTAAGTTTTTTGATGATTTAATCATTTTTCATTATCCTTGATTTTACCAACTAATAATCATTATACCAAATATAAAATTATAAAGCATATTCCTCATATCTCATACTTTTAATTTTTCTACATCGAATTAAAAATTTACTATTTAAAACAAATAATGGAGTTATTTTCTATTTTATGTTAATATTCTATTAAATAGTTGTCAAAATTATATTATTGTATAATTAATGGGAATTTATTGAGGAGATAGGAAGAATGAATATTAGAAAAGCAACAAAAAAAGATTTATCAAGAGTATCAGAAATATATGTTTTTAATAATAGAGTGAATTATTGGCCAATTTTTAAAGATGATGGCTTTTCTTTTGGAGAATTACAAGTAGTTACTATGATTGATAATTATTTTGGAAAAGATGAAATATTAAAAAATATATTAGTTTATGATGATGGTTTAATAAAAGGATTTATTCAAATGAAAGAAAAAGAGATTTGTAAAATATATGTAGATACTTTTTTTCAAAGTAAAGGAATTGGAATATAATATCAACTCAGAAAGAAGTTCAGAAAGTAGGTGCTAATGTGGAAATATTAACTCTTTTACTATTGATATTATTAGTGGCATATATATGTTTCAGTAATTATAAAAGAAAAATTAATACATTGAACAAAATAAATAATGAATTTGGAGAAAAGCCTAATAATTTTTCCGAAGACTTTGATATGAATTTTGTTAGAGAATATTATAAAACACGTAAAAAACATGAAAACATTAGTGAATCAATTGATGAGTTAACTTGGAATGACCTTGATATGGATAATGTTTTCAAGCGAACTAATTACACTAGTACAACATTAGGAGAAACGTATTTATATTATAAATTTAGAGAAGTATCATATGATAGTGACAAATGGGACATTACTGAAGAATTAGTAAATAATTTAATGATTAATGATTCTTTAAGAAATTCTATTAAATTAGAACTTTTAAAGGTTGGTAAAATCAAAGATGAGAGATTTATTAATTTTATCTACAATTCCAATTTTAGCAAAATATCTGGTTATCATAAATATCCTTTATTGGCATTAGGTCTTGCAATATCAATTTTACTAATATTTTTCACTAATAATATAGGCCTAATTGGAACAGTATTTTTTCTGTGTGCTAATATATTATTTTATCAAAGTGCTAAAACTTATTTAGAAGATAATTTTAATGTAATGGTATATTTATTAAATAATATTAAGTTATGTCAAAAATTATCAAAAATAAGAGATACTGATTTTGAGAAGTTCAGGATAGAATTAGAAAAGGCATTAAGTAAATTTTCTAAATTAAAAAAAGTAAAAAAATATAACTCTGCTTTAAGTAAACGCGGTGTTAATTTATTTTCTGACATAGACCTCATTACTGAATATATAAAGATGTTTTTTATGGTAGATATTATTGCATATCAAAACATAGCTAAAATACTGGAAGAAAATAAAGAATATCTTTTCTTAATCTATGATTTAATAGCTCAATTAGATTTTGCATTAAGTCTTTCTTATTATAGGGCTAGCATAGATGAATACACAAATCCAGATTTTACTGAAAATAATGTTATTGAATTAGAAAATATTTATCATCCACTTATAGATAACCCCGTAAAAAATTCAATAATTGTTGATAAAAATATAATTTTTACAGGATCAAACGCTTCTGGTAAATCTACTTTTATTAAATCTGTTGCATTAAATTGTATAATGGCACAAAGCTTAAATACAGCATTGTGTTCTAAATATAAATGTAGATTTTCTAAAGTTGTAACATCTATGGCAATAAGAGATGATATTATTGAGGGAGATAGTTACTTTATTTCTGAGATAAAAAGTTTAAAAAGGTTATTAGATTCATTAAATGGTAATATTCCTGTTTTAGCATTTGTAGATGAAATCTTAAAAGGAACTAATACTATTGAAAGAATATCAGCATCAGCCTCAATACTAAAGTATGTTAACACAACCAATGCACGAATTTTAGTTGCAACTCATGATATTGAATTAACACAAATGATTGAAACTGGATATGATAATTATCACTTTAGAGAAGTTATTACAGATAATGATGTACTATTTGACTATAAACTTAAATCTGGTCCATCAACAACAAGAAATGCAATTAAGTTATTAAAAGTAATGGACTTTAAATCTAATATATTAAATGATGCAAATTATATTTATGATTCATTTATAAAAAGTGAAAAGTGGCCAAAACTTTGATTTATTTTAAGCTTATTTAAGAGATTAACAATTCTATTATTAATTTTATATATAGAAAAATAATTTTAAACAATAACTTACTAAAAATATCGCATATTCTATTTTTGTATATGCGGTATTTTGAATATTAAATATCAAATATTTAATATTCAAAAGTACATATCCCATAATTAATTAAATGTAAATGAACTAACAAAATCATCTACCGATTTAACTACTTTATCTAACCTATCATAATCTATTAACTCAGGTGTATCATTTTCCGTATGAATTACCTCTTTTACATTTTCATCAATTATACATATAGCTGGTATTCCTACTCTGTCAAACTCAACACTATCAGCTGTTCCTTTTAAACCTGTATTTAATTCTACTTCTAACCCATTATTCTCTATAACTTCTTTCATTGGCTCATATAATGATGTATCCGTATTTTTATCTAAGAATGTTACTTTTCCTCCATTTTTATATCCAACAGAATCAATATTAATATTTATTAAGTTATCATATTTCCCATTTATATCTTCAATAAACTTTTCACTTCCTGTTAATCCGTTTTCTTCACCATTAAAGGCACAAAAAATTATATCAAATGCTGGCTTATTTACTGAGTATTTATTATTCAAAATTTCTGCTAAGTCTAATAATACAGCTACCCCTGATGCATTATCAATTGCTCCCCTTATTATTTTCCCATCTTGTATTCCTATATGATCAAAATGTGCAGAAATTACTATAGCATTGTTAGAATTACCTTCTATTTTTCCAACAATATTATTAATAGTCTTTACTTCTCCATAATCATCTTCTGCAATCAATCCTGAATTTTTATATACTTCTTGTGTATATTCCTCCTTATAACTATCATTAAATATTGGAATTAATCCTATTTGTCCAAATAAATCATTAATATATTCTCCAGCTAGCTCATTTCCTACGCTTCCAATCCATCTACCTTCAAATTTATCTGAACATAACTTATTGATTACTTCTTCCTTATTTATTGATACAGTTTCTTCAACTTCTTCATTTTCTTCTTTTAAATTATTAGTTTCAATTGAGGTTGAATTTTCTGTAGCATCAATAGATAAATTCTTTTTATTGCAACTTATAAGTGATAATGAAATAATTGAAACAGATAAAACTAATAGTATTTTCTTATAAATCATATTTTTCTTTGTTCTCCTTAAATAAACTATTATATCTATTTATATTAGCCATATTATGTAAATATCAATCCATATTAATATAATTTGTTTATAAAAATGGAATGCTAGTTACAATTACAGCTTTTATAGGAACTATTATTGGTAGCTATAGTGGATTTCTTTTTTCACAGTCACAGCCAGATGGATTAGGCTATATTTCAATGTTAACTACAATCTTTTTAGGTATAAAGTTTTTAGTTAAACCTATTGAAGAAGGTCATGATGCAGATTCCGGTTCAAATGATAATTATTCATCACAAGAACAGGATATAATTATTAAATTCATAAAAGATTTGAAGAATAATAACAAACACTTTTAAATTATTGATACTAAAAAGGATGTCCATATATTAGACTGAACTTACCCTATCAAGTAGACAGTGTAAATGATATAAAATTTTATCATTTTAACTGTCTACTATAGGTGAGTCATATCATTATAGACATCCCTTATTTTTTATACTTATATTATCTACTACCTATACTATAGTAATGAGAAATAATATTATTTCAAAACAAATCAATATAATTAATACTTTAATTTATTATTAATATTATTAGCACTAGGCTCAGCCTTTTCAACAAATATATAATACCAAGCCCCTGCTTCAATCTTTTCCTCTATAATTTTATTATGAGAACTTTCAAATCCCAACCCCTTAGATGCATATGGTAAAAATACAAATGCAAATAAATATAATAAACAACTTCCCACTATAAAATAACACCATCTTAAAACTTTACTTTTCCCTTTTGAAATCATGATAAAACCTCCTCATTTATTTAACTATTTCAAAAGCTTTTCTGTTATATTTGTAAATACAACATTAAACATTAAATAAGCAGCTAAGAAAGTTAATAATATATTTAATGCCTGTCCACAAACGTATAATATAATTGGTTTTCCACCTTTAAAATACTTAAATAAATCTCTAAAGTTAGTAGATAACCCAATACTGGCAAATGCTAAACAAAATAACCATCCTTGCAATGGACTAATTATAGATTTAACCATTCCTTTATCAATAAACACATTAGCAACATCACTACCAAGGATAAAATAAATAAATGAAAATAAAATAGATGCAAATAGAAAACCTAACACAAACTTTGGAAAATTAGTCCAAATCTCTTTAAATAATACCTTTGCTGAAATATTCTTTTCACTAGTTGAATTTCTTTCAACTTTTAAACTCCAATAAGTAGCAACTCCAAAAGCCATAACTCCTATTAAAATATTTTGTATCATCTTTATAGTTGAAGCAACATCACGAGCTACAGGTCCAAGTAATTCACCAGCAGCAACAACTGCACCTGTTGAGTCTACAGTTCCTCCTATCCATGCCCCTGCTAATACTGGGTTTAATCCTAACTTTTTTATTATTAAAGGCATTATTACCATCATCAATGAAGTAAACAAAATTGATATTCCAACAGCTAATGTTAACTCTTCTTTTTTAGCTTTACTTGCACTTGCAGCAGCTATTGCAGCAGATACACCACTTACTGACATATCAGCAGAAATAGTAATATTTAAAGATTTAGATTCTATCTTAAGTATTTTTTGTCCAAACCAGTAAGTTGTTATTAATACAATTGGAGTCACACACCAAGTAACAAATATACCTGGAATTCCAATTAAAAGCATCTTATTAATTAAAACTGTTGAACCTAATAAAACTAATCCTGTTTTAATGAAAAATTCAGTTTCTGCAGCTTTTAATACAATCTTTGGAGTTCCTATAGTATTACTTACTAAAAATCCAATTAGTAATGCCCATACTACATACTCAAGTCCCCAAGCCTTTAAATTTACTTGAGATGCAAGTATATATGCTAATACTGCAACTATAAAAACTACTGGGAAACCAAGGGCAAACTCCTTAACTGATTTCCCCATAAAGTGAATTCCAATTGAAAATAATATACAAAGAACAATACCTAAAATTATTAATGATGGTATTAAATTATATGGTTTAATGCTACTTTCAGATTTAGCTGAATCCTCAATTCCTTTTAATTCATACCAAGTATTTATATCTTCTTCAGCTTTCATATTTAAATCTTCATCTTTATAATTTGCTTCTGCAGCAGCATTTTGAGAGTTTAATGCTATTTCTTTTGCAGAACTTGCATTAGCAGCAGCTTCTTCATATTTGACTTCATTTTCAGCTGATAATTTAGAAGCCTCTTCTTTGCTTAAATAAATAGATTTTAGTAGATCATCATTCCAAGAATATGGTTTAGAGAAAAGTTCACTTATTTGAGATATGAAAGGTATATTAGTAAATTTCAGCGAACTTTTTTCATCATTTGCTTCATACCATTCTATAGTTTTAAATGGAGCCTTTTCCCCTTCTGCCTTAAGTATACTGTTATAGTTATTTAAATCTGCTTTTATACTTTTAGTATAATTTATTGAAAATACAAATAATGTACATAGTAATATTGCAAATCCTAATATAATAGCCCAATAGTCCTCAAATTTTAATAACTCTTTGATATTATATTTTTTACTAGATCTTTTTTGTGTTAACATGTAATAACCCCCTATTGATTTACTTAAAATTTAAATATTCTTTTTTAATTCCCCAATTTTTAAATACCTTAAATTTTAATAGCGCTATTAATTCTTACTGAATTTTAAATGTTTATTTTAAATCTTCACCATCCTTTACTATAAAATACTTACCTGATGGCTAGCCGTTGTAATACTCCACCTGTTAAGATGAAATATAACAACAGACATGCCCTTAGATAATGAATTCTAATCTTAAGCTAAGAATTCAATTTATATACATGTATAATTTTTTGCAAAATAAAAAGCACCAGAGAATAAACTCAAGTGCATGCAAAATCACCTATTAATTTACTCTCTTATCGCTCAGCTAATAAAGCTGCAGGAATTAGCACCACGTTGATAGTTTTGAATTTTTAATTAGTAGTTTTTATATAAACTTCTAACTGCTAACTTTTAACTATTAACAGGTTGCTGGGTTTCATAGGGCCAGTCCCTCAACCACTCTTGATAAGAATATTTATTAAATTTTAATATTGTTGTTATTTAATATAACCCTCTTTTAAATGTATATCAATAACTTTTTTTGTATTTTTTTCTTTTAGATGTTTTATGATTATTTATTTTTATATATTAAATACTTTAATAAAATAACCAGTATACATTTCCCTCAAGAAAAATATATACTGGTCATTTTATATTATTATTTGATACACTCAAATAATACTCCATAATTTATTTCTACACCATTTACATTTATGTTATATATAGGTTTAATATCATTATGAACTTTTTCTAAAAATGATATATCCTTTACAAAAGGATCATTAGTATTTAAAACTGTTACTCTAGAAACATACTTATAAATCTCTTCATTAAAATAAAGGCTCTACCTTGACGTAGATCCTTTATCATGTATTATTTATATCTATTTCTTAGTAATATACTTAAAATCTGGCATCCTATTAAGATCATATTCAACATAATCATCAACATCTAACAAATCATTTAAATCTATACATTGAACTCTTTGATTTTCATATGTTACCCAATAAAACTTCAATGATTCAGCACACATTACAGCTGTATAAATTGTATATTCATACCGTTCTAAACATTCATCATACACAATTGTATTATTTTTTTCTGATAATTCAACTAAACCAAGAGGCACTGCAACATTATTAAATAAATGAATAATATTACTAACACCCTCCTCTTCATCTATCCCCTTAACAGCATACTTCTTCAAAAATGATAACCGAATAAACCTTGATGTAGAAGAACAATCTCCTGGAAGTCCCATTGCACCATCTCCTGTGAAACACTTATTAAATTTTTCTCCATTAATCTCTAAAGTGTCATAATCTAAATTTCTAATATTAAAGTAATTTAATAAATTTAAACAATGCCAAGAATAACTTGGACTATTAGTCATAACTCCCATAGAATTACGATAAATGCTTACTCCTGTTTCATCTGGCTCAATAATAACAGCTTCACCTGTTTTATCTGAAAATATCCAATGAATTGGTGGTACTTGCCCAAGTATGGGTATATTCATTAAGGTAATTTTATTTTCAATCATATCAACAACTTCATCTACACTTTTACATCTCGTTAAAAGATATGTAACAAGAAATGGAGGCTGCACAGCTATTGTACCTTTAGCTTTTTTATCATTATATTTAGCAAAACAACGATAAGCTAACTGCCCACCCATTACCCCTTTTTCATTAACCCCCTCATACAAAATTGGTGTAGATTGCATAAGACTTATTCCTGTTCCAACAGCTGCATACTTTGATACAGTTTTTGTTTTTTCAACTATGTTATTTTCTACTCTTGTCCCACATCCATAATAACTCTTACCTTTAGGAATATATATTATTTTACTTTCTTCAGCAATACAATTAAAATCAAAATTTCTTCCCCATAGGTGCTTATTATCTTCTGTAGTCCAACTCATAGAACTACATCCACCATTCATAGCATTTAATACCTCATTGATATTGTCCATGAATTACCTCATTAAATTATTATTTTATCTAAATAATATATGTAATAAACAGCTGATATTGTTATTTTATAATTACAAATTTTAAAGCAGCACTTATATCATCTAATCATAAGTGCTGCTTCATTAACTATATAATAAACATTCATCATTTAAAATACATCATTTGTATACTAACAATTAATATATTCTTTGTTATTTAATAAAATAAATAGTATTATACACATTCATTTAATTAATCTCTTATTTTTATGCAATTAAAAGTTTTTAATAATATTAAATAAACAATTCCAACACAACTAATTACTATTATTGTGTTTACTCCAATTAATAAAGTATTATAAGCTAGAAAATTCCATATTAATTTTCCAAATATAGTTGATATTAAACCAAAGATTATAGGCATGAATGCCCACTTTAATAAATCTATTTTAATATCAGTAACCTTAACTACTCTAATAAAACTTACTGTAAAACTAAAAATAGTTGATATATACATTGCTATAATTAAGCCTTCTATTCCTTTTATAGACCCTAAAAAATATATACCTAAAATCTTTAATACAGACTCCATAATTTGATATTCTAATACTTTAACTTGCTCATTTAATCCATTTAAAATACCGCCCATAATCATATCAATATACATAAATGGAATTATAAAAGAAAGCATTTTAAAAAACGTTCCTATATCTTCTCTGTTATAAATTGATATAGATAATTGATTATAAAATGTAAAAAATATAAAGAAAGATATAATACCTATTATACTTGTAAAACAAATACTTCTAGTAATTACACTATTTAACCTTTCTTTATTATTAATAGCCTTAGCTCTAGAAATCTCTGGCATCAAAACTCTAGCTAAAGACATGAGTAATGTTGCTGGAAACATAATTATGGGAAAAACCATTCCCATAACTCCACCTAATGCACTTATAGCTTCACTTTCAGACATTCCAAACCTTACAAGAGATAATGGTATTAATATCATTTGCACTGTACTAAATGCAGACATTAGGTAGGATCTAGTAGCCATAGGTATAGATATTTTAAATAACCTTTTAATCAACCCTTTTGTATTTCCTTGTACATTACTTAAATACTTAATTTCCTTTTTCTCCAACTTATATGCTATAAATACATATAAACAAGATAAAATATCACTTATAACACTTCCTAATACAAGCACTGCACAACCATATTCTAATTTTATAGATACAGCTGAATGTAATAATAATACTATTACTGTAATTTGTATAAACTTTTCAGCAAGCTGAGTTGTTATTGGTATGAATATATCCCTAACAGCATAAAAGTATCCCTTTAAACATGATGATATTGAAATAAAAGGAATGCTTATTGCAAATATTTTTATTGAAAGTATTACTCTTGTGTCTTTTAAAAATATTAAAGCTATATTTTTAGAAAAAGCAAATAATATAATAGAAGCTGTTATTCCCAATACTCCACATATTGTAGATGCTTTAAATACCACATATTTTACATTATTGTACTCTTGCTTTGACATTTCTTCTGCTACAATTCTTGTTACTGCTGAACTTATTCCTGAAGTTGCAAAAGTTATTGCAATCATACTCACTGTTCCAATAAGCTTGTACAATCCCATCCCCTCTGTACCAATTTCATTTGATATGTATACATTAAATACAACTCCTATACTCCTCATTATCATCATTGTAATTGATAATAATATTGCATTTATAAATAAATTCTTTGTTTTATTTTCCATACAGTACCTCTTAACTTATTATATTGCTACTATATGTTAAGTGTTTACAATAAATTACTTATATTAAATTGATGAATTTAAAGTTTATAATAATTTAATAATTATATTTTCTGGTATATATTTTAAATTAAATTTCATTACATAGAAATAAAACTAATTTTTATTAATAATATCCCAAAACTCTTTTTCAGTAATTATTTCTATTCCTAGAGTTTTAGCCTTTTCTAACTTGCTCTTTCCAGCACCTTCTCCAATTACAAGCATATTAGTTTTTCCACTTATGCTAGTTGGTGAATCAGCTCCATATCTTATAGCTGTTGCTCTCATTTCTGCTCTACTTTTAGACATATCACCAGTAAAGACTATTTTCTTTTTATTAAATATATCCTTTATTAAGTTTTCCTTAGCAAACTCTATCATCTTTTTCTCTTCTGCAACTTGCTCCTTATCCTTTGCAAACTTTCTAAATCTATTTGCTGTTGAAGCTGAAGCTTGCTTAGCACCATTAGCTTCATTACTACTCTTGCTATCTTTGTTACTTTTCTTTGCAACTGATGCTGATGTTGGTGTACCTAAAGCTGACCATCTTTCAGGCTTAATAACTTTTAATAGCTCTAATAAATCTAAAACATCCTGTAATGCATTATGAGCCTGTCCCTTTTTAATATTGTAATGTTCTAATAAATTAACAAGCTTATATGAAGGTAATATTTCTTTTTGCTTTATTGTATTCATACTACAATAAAATTCTTGATTATCTTCAACCCAGCCCCAATATCTTAAAAAGTTTCTATCAAAACTTGCATTATGTGCTACTAAAGGACACTTATACTTTTTAACTAATGATTTAAATTTTGACTTAAGCTCTTCATTTTCTTCAATTGCATCTAAGCCATCACCATATCCATTTTTATATTTTTCTTCATCATTAATAATTGCTAAATGAAGGCTATCAATCACTCTATAATCTTCTACAACTATTGCAGCAACTTCTCTTATTCCATCAGCTGGACTAAAGCTTCTTGGTGTTTCTATGTCTACAATTATGAATCTTTCTTTTTTCTGCATATCTAATAAGTAATCTGGGTGTATGCTATGTAATTCACCATTTATATCTAATATTATTTCATTATTATCAACTACTCCAACAACATCGCATTCTACAGCATTTTCTGTATATGCACCTTTATAATATAAAGTTTTAACTTCATTTGCCTTAGGGCTAATTAGTTTTAATTCTTTTAAAACTTCTATTTTTTCTTCTGATGATTCAAACTTTCTCCACTCTCTTTTGGGATTTATCATACTTGTACCTCTATTCTAATTTTATAAATTTATTACTATATTAATTTAAATATATTAAAAATTATATCACATAGTTTATATTAAAAAATCATTAATACTTAAAAGTTGTTATATTGATAGTATATAGCTAGATTTAGTATTCTAAACTACTTCTTGTCCTCTAAAGGCTTAATATGGCATAATGCAGTTTTGACTATATGTAATTATAAAGTTATACTTAACCTACAAGTTAAGCAAAACAAGTTTGCAAGGCATAATATCGCGGGGTGGAGCAGTTGGCAGCTCGTTGGGCTCATAACCCAAAGGTCGTAGGTTCAAGTCCTGCCCCCGCAACCAAGAAAAATAAATCTTATATTTTATAAGGTTTATTTTTTTTGTATAAATATTTAATAAATTCATATTAACTCAAAATTAAAAACAATTTATTCAAAAATTCATATAAAATAATATAAAGCTAGAAAACTAATTAATATTTTCTAGCTTTTTAAATGTATTACTTATTTACTATTTTTATATTACCCTAATAATAAAATTCATTATATAAGTTTACTTAGCTTAATAATTAACTTTTATTTTATTATAAATTTGCACCAAAATCAGTTACTAATACTTGTCCTGTTATTGCTCTAGCCTTATCACTAGCTAAGAAAGCTATAGTGTTAGCTACATCCTCTGGTTCACAAACTGGTAGCTTTAAATCTGCATGAGCCATCATAGCATTCATCATATCCATATTCATATTAGCTAAATTTTCTGATTTAGACATTGGTGTTTTTACTGAACCAGGACACACAACATTACAACGTATTCCTTCTTTAGCCATTCTTAATGCAATATTTTTAGTTAATCCAATTATTGCTCCTTTACTAGCACAATATACAGCTCCTCCAGAACCATAAACGCCAGCAACTGATGCTACATTAATAATTGCGCCACTTTTATTTTCTAACATTACCTTAGCAGCTACATTTGTAATATTTATAGTTCCTTTTGTATTAACATCTATTACAAAATTAACATCATTTTCATCAACAGCTTCAATAGGTAAAAGTGCATGATCTAGTACACCAGCATTGTTAACTAAAATGTCTAATTTACCAAATGTTTTTATTGTTTCATCTATAACATTTTTACAATCTTCTTTTTTAGAAATATCGCTAGTTACTACTAATACTTCTCCACCTAAGCCCCTGATTCTTTGGGCAACATTTTCTAATTGTTCTTTTCTTCTTGCAGTTATTACAACCTTTGCACCTTCTTTAGCAAACAATAGTGCAGTTGCTTCTCCAATCCCTGAGTTACCTCCTGTAATAATAGCTACCTTGTTCTTTAACATATAATCCCCTCCATTTGCATCTCTTTATTATCCTTTTATTTTGAATAAAAATATTATTTTTATAGTTATAATTTTATCATGTTTTTATTAATTGTAAAAAATTTCAATTTAATAATTTCTATTTAAATATTCTATAAGGTTTTATATTGCTGATTAATCTTTTATTATCCTTACTTAAAATTATTGTTTAAATAAGTATATCTTAAAGGGATGTCTATTTTAGACACCCCTTTAAAAGTCAATATATTAAAATTGCTTATATAAACTTAATAATCAAATTGTAACGCCTTAACTTAGGTATACTTATTTCATTACTTTTTCAAACCTAAAAAACTCTTCATTAAATTCACCATCAATCTTATCATTTTGAGAATCTTTATAATATTTATTAAAAAATTCAACAATGTGGAATCCACATTTATTAACATAAAAATTAAAAGAAGCCACAACAAATGACTTCTTTTAATTCTATTATATACTATTTTTATTTATAAATATATCTAATAAGATCTATAAACGATTTATATATCCTTTATTTTTACTGCTCTATTTATTTCATTACCATATTTCCATTTGATTAAGCTTAACATCATATTCAACATAAATGTCATTACCTTCAGCATCTACTAGAGTTAATTCAATGCTAATTAACTCCATATCATCACTACCAAAGCATTCACTAATACTACTTGTTTCTCCTGCTAATATTGTATCTGAAAATGTTAAATAAGAACCTTCTTTGACACCATCCTTAGTTATATTATACTTAAAATCTGCATACTTAACTGCATAACTACTATTATTTGTTAATGTAGCTTGATAATATATAGTGCCTATGCTGTCTGGTTCTTGTAGTTGTCCTGTTATTACAAAATCATTTATATTGATTTCTGATTCTTCTGTCTCAACATCTTCAGCTTCTTCAATTTCTGGTGAATTATATGTTTCATTTTCTTGTGATTCTGTAGCACTTGAACAACCTGCAAATAAAGTTAAAGTAGCTAGTATTCCAGCAATAAGCAATCTTTTCATATATTTGACCCCCTAAATAAAATCTTATTGCAAATAAAATCCTATATAATATATGAATAAAAGTTTCATTTTATTACTCATATGGAGTAGTTTTTATGCTTATCTATATAATTAATAATAGGTATTAATACTATTTTCTTTATAAAGTAACTGAACTTCTTTTAAATTAAAATACAAAGAACTCTACCTTATAATTTATTAGTAGAGTTCTTTGTATTGTTTAATATCTTGTTTCAAATTAAACATTCTTTTAGGTATCGTATCGATTTATTTTCTATTTAACACCTTTTAATATAATTCCTTCTTTAAATCCACCACGTTCTTTTAACTTTTCTTGCCTTTTATTAAGTAAATCTTCTTCACTATATCCAATATTATCTGCTAGTCCAAATAAAACTTCCATAATGTCTGCAAGCTCTTCTAAGTTTTTATCTTCTAAATATTCATTAACCTCTTCCATAAGTTTAGCTTCAAGAAGTGCTGTTCTTTCTTCTTTTGGAGCTATTTCTATTTCACATTCTTTTCCTGTTGATTTTATAACTTCTGGTATTAAATCTCTTACTAACTTATTATAAGTTTTCATAACCTCTTAACTCTCCTTAACACAAATTGCATTTAACCAAGTAATATCGCCTCTTCCTGGAACAATATCAATAGTTTTATAAACTTTCATAATCTTTAAACCTTCAACTTTATTTATTAATTCATTAAAAGTTTCTTCAGTATAGCAATTAAAATATCTTCCTTTTTCATCTATATATTCATCTTCACCATACTTAAATGACATATAAAAGATTCCATTATCATTTAAATTTGATGATACATTTTTTATAACATCTAGGATATCTTTTTTATTAACATGAAGTAATGATGCACATGCCCATATTCCATGGAACTTGTCTATTAATGATAAGTCTTCAAATTTACTAACTAAAACCTCTTGCCCTATTAGTTTTGATGCACTTTGTGCTAATTCTTTGGAACCATCTACTGCTGTTATTTTGTATCCTTTATCTATAAATGCTTTACTATCTCTACCACTTCCGCACCCTAAGTCTAGGATAGTTCCACCTTTTGGGATATTGTTTAAAAACTCTTTATATAATTTGCTCATATCAATTGTAAGTGTTGTTTCTATGTATGTTTTTGAATTATTGTTGTAAAAATCTAATGTGTTATTTATCATTTGTCTTATTCCCTTCAATTATTTATAATCTTCACTTTAATTTTCTTATATCATATATATAACTTAACTTCATTAAATTAACTCAGTGTATTAATTCATAATAATTCTACTCTAAATTTCTAACTTTATCTTCTAAAATAGATTTATACAGTAAATATTTATTAGCTATTCCATCTGAACTATCTAATAGATTTATTACTCCATCCATGCTAATCCTAATAAACATTCTATAAACTTCGCTATTTTTCACTCCACTTTCTAAATACAGCTTTGTCCCAAGTTTTTCTGAAATTTCATTACTAAATTCATCATAAACCTTCTTTAACCTCTTAACTCCTTCATCTCTCCAAGCTTCTGCTGATATACCAACAGTATTATTTCGTTTACTATAAGATACTACAAACTCAATTCCTTTATCTTTTATTCTAGATGCTCCAAAATAATATTTTTTCCCTAAATATTTAATATTCAAATTAGATTTTTTATTAATTTCATTAACAATACTTGCTAAAAATTCAATACTATTATTATCTTTATTGATAATAGTTTTATTTTGTTTTGGTTTCTTATTTATATAATAATCTTCAATCTTATCAGGAGGTATTATTTGATCTATGTCTATTAAAATTTCATTATTTAACTCATAAGGTTTAATAGAAATACACTTAACATCAATACTATTTTCATATAGCCATGTACAAACTGATAATATTCGTTTATCAAATTCTTTTCCTATAACTATTATTCTCTGAGAATTATTTAACTTTTCATTAAGTACATCTTCATCCTCTACTTGTAAAAAATACATTATCTCTTGTTCTGGATTTAAATTTAATCCAAAGTTATCAATATATTCACGATATATATCAAGAATATCCTTTGGTGTTAATCTCGAACAATACGAAGCATACTTTAATGCTTGAAAATCTACTGCACTTCCTGAGTTATCTCTTTTTACTTCTATAATAACTAACTTACCATCTTTGTCTAAAGCTAATAAATCTAATCTTTCATTTACTTCAAATTTATCATACTCATGCCCAATGATAAGTAGCTCCTCTCCCATAACCTCAGGTTTTTTTCTAAGCCATTCTTCAATATGTTGTCTTTCTTTTATATCACTTTCATAAAATGTTGTTTCTTTTACCTCCTCAAGAAAATTTCCAGCTTTATTTAATATATACATAATACTCATTCCCCCTTATAATAACCATTCTTATTCATTTATATAAATTATAAAGAAGCCAAAATTAATTGACTTCTTTGATAATTGTATTATATACTATTTTCTCTTGTTAAAAAACCTATTCTTATAATAGGTTTCAACCCTTAAATCTATCGCATCTAGCATATGTTCCTTAAAAGCTTTGCTACCAATTAACTCTTTTAAATCATCCTGAAGAGCTAATATACAGTTATCTTTCTCTTTAAAGAAATCACCATGAGTTTTAATCAAAAACTTAATAGGATTATTTTTAGCTAAGCTAATGTACTTCTTCTTATCCCAGCTCATAAAATCACTAGTGCTTTTATCCTTAAGCATATCAACCTTATTAGATCCCTTTCTATAAAACTCATAGAAACTCTTATAAATATCATCTTCTGATATTTCCATCTTTATATCTCCATCATTATAAAAGGCTAATAAAACTGGCATCTTATAAGTTTTACTCATACTTGTGGTTTCAATCATATTAATAAATTCTCTACCTCTAGAATTATATAATTTCTCTTCATCATAACTTAATTCATCATTTTCTTTTATATACTCTAAATAATTCTTAAATGGATCCATTGATTTATTTTTACTTCTAATATTTTGATAAACATCATCATCCATATAAGTAAATAACTCAACTCTACTTGGTCTATGTCCTAACATATCATATACAATATCAAACTGCTCTTTTATCTTATCCTTAACCTTCATTTCTCTTTCTGCTTGCTTTTTGAATATATCAATGATTCTAAAGTCAAAATCTACTATACACTCCTCTGGGAATTCATAATCACCTTGCTTATTTTTCTTACATTCTGCTGCTGAATACTCTTTTCCACTTAATAAAAACGGCACTAAATTGGCCTTTTTATAATTACCTATAAAATCTAGTACATTTAAACATTTCTTATCTTTAGCCTTTCTTAATCCTCTTCCAAGCTGTTGCAGGAAAATTGTTGGAGATTGTGTTGGTCTTAAAAACATAACCATGTCAATTTGAGGTACATCTAAACCTTCATTAAACATGTCTACTGAGAATATTACCTTTAACTCACCGGAAGTCAATTTAGCTAAAGCTATATCTCTTTCCTCTGAATATTCTCCCCTTTCTCCACTATATACAGCTACTGCAGGCACTTTATTTTCATTAAATACCTTTGCCATATATTCTGCATGATGTCTTGAGCTACAAAATCCCATTGCCCTTTGTGAATTATATTTTTGATAATGATTTAAAATAAGTTCTCCTCTTTTATTAAGCATCAATGCTTCTTCAAGTTGCTTATCATCATATTTACCATATTTATAATCTATATCTTCATAATTAACTGTTTCATCATAAATACCATAGTATTTAAAAGGTACTAGCCACCCCTTATTTATTGCATCTTTTAACCTAACTTCATAAACCATGTTATAATCACAAAGTGCAAATACATCTTTAGAATCAAGTCTTTCTGGAGTTGCAGTAAGTCCTAATAAAAACTTTGGTGTAAAGTAATTAATTATTTTATTGTAATTGTTAGAAACTGCATGATGGAATTCATCAACTACTATATAGTCAAAATAGTCCTTTGCAAAATATTTTTCATTTAAATATTCATCCTTACCTAAAGTTTGAACTAATGCAAATATAAATGAATTGCTTGTATCTTTTTGATTAGCATAAAAGAATCCAATATCATCAGAATTTCTAACATTTTTAAAACTTTGAGCTGCTTGCTTTATTATTTCTTCTCTATGTGCTACAAATAAAATTCTCTGATACTTTGCAGAATCAAATGCAGCCAAATAAGTCTTTCCTATACCTGTTGCAGCAACTACTAAACCTTTATCAAATCCTTCTTCTCTAGATTTATCTAAGCTATATAATGCTTCAATTTGAGCTCCTCTTGGTTCAAATATATTTACAACTTTATCTTCCTTGCTTTCTTCTTTTTCTAAATCCTTATATATATTAGGTCTTGTCCATTGTTTTGAATAATCTTTTAATACTTCATCAGTTATTACTAATGAATGGTTATTAAATAAATCTTCAAATGTATCGTAAAATACTTTAAAGTCATTTGGAGCATTTGATTTTAGGAATCTGTAGTTCCACTCTATTGATGATGTTAATGCTCCTCTTGATATGTTTGATGAACCTATGTATATTTCTGAATCTAGTGGATTATGAAACATATATGCTTTTGGATGGAATGATTTGTTTGGATTGTTGTAAAATCTTAAGTCTACTTTATCTCCTAGTTCTGATTTTAGTAAATATAGTGCTTGTGGTTGTGTTATTTTTAAATAGTTTCCTGTAAGTATTCTTATGTTAACTCCACGACCTAGTGCTTCTTTTAGGTCTTGTAATAATAGTTTTACTCCTGATTCCATTAGGAATGATACTATTATATCTATTGTTGTAGCTGTTTTGAAGCTTTGTTTTAGCTTTGGATAAAGGTGGTCTTTATCACCTGTTGTGGAATTTGAATTTATTTGATCTTCGTGTATTGGTTTTTCATTTATTTGTGATACTTTTATTGTTTCTTTTATATTATTTATCATCTGATCTCCTAATATTTTTATATAATAAAAGCAAAAAGAAACTTGTAATAATATTCTTTTTGCTCTTATTAATTATCTCATATTTATTTATCTTTTCCAAACAAATTATATTTTTAACTATTAATTATATATTCTTTCATTTTTTAAATATAAATTTTCTCCACCATATAGCCCTATATGCTCTACTATATTTTGAGCTAATCTTTGAATCGTTATTAAATAACTCTTCAAAAAGGTTATTGGTAACATTTTATTTTAGCAACATGTAATTTTAATTTACAACTTTCTTAGTTTATATACTTGCTTAATTAAGTCAAATAAATAATCCAAATCATCTTTATCAGTTAAAACTACTTCATAATCGCCATTACCCCAATGTCCTATATTCGATACATCTCTTGCTATTTTTTTATAGTCATTAATACTTTCCCATTTACAATTAAGCCATACTTTTATTTTCTTTTTCATAGGATATATATCTACTATATTTTTATTATTTAATCTAAATCCAATATAAACACCAGTACATTTAATATTAATATTTCCATCTAAAGTAAGTATATATTCCTTAATTTCATTATATATTTCCTTTATTTCTTCCGGACTATTATTTAATAAATTTTCCTCTTTATATACTTTAATTTCTTTGTTTACTGATTTAACTACTTCACTTGTAGTTTCTATTGTTTTAATAGACTCAGCATTTCTTGAAACTTTTATAGGATTAAAGCTCACTGTATTATTACTAAACTTTTTAACCTCCCATAATTCAAATGGTAAATCTCTAAAATTTATTGATTCTTTTTGGTAGTTATTAAATTCAGGTGATACAAATATTACCCTTGATTGTGACCAATCTATATCATCTCTTTTTAAAGTATTATTACAATTTTCATTATACTCTAATATAAATTCTGCTTTATTATTTACAAGCAAAGATAAATAAGCATATCCTTGATCTATAACACTAAAATTCCTTGTATTTTTATATTCAATGATTATAAAAGAGTTTGTATTTTTATCAAATGCTAAGGTATCAATCCTGAAATTATTTAAAGTAACTTCTCTTTTTACAAATTCTAGTCCAAATAGTTCTTCCAAATTCTTTTCACATAATTTATGTAACTCAATTTCTTTTGAAAATGGAACTTCTTTTATTTCTTCTAAGTTTTCATTATTTATATTATATAAAATCATATAATCTCCTCTTCAAGTAAATATATTTATATTATACCTAGCTTCATATTCACAATAACCGCATTAAACTTTCTAAATAAAACTATAACTTTACTTTTTCTTTATACGAATATCCATCACTATAAAAAATATGGTTAAGATATAATTTTTCCTACTTACCAAAATGATATAGACTTGTGTTAACATTAGATATTATTTCAGGTATATCTTTATTACAATACATATAAACACCTTCCCTTGATCTTGTTAACAATGTATATAATATTTTTTCCTTATTCGCATAACTATAGCTTTCAAACTCATTTAATCCTAATATAAATACATGATCAAATTCTAATCCTTTAACTTGATGATAATTAGTTACTGATACATCTTTAGTAAAATCCCATTCATCTTTAAGTGCTATATAACTATTAATACCCTCTTCATTCATTTGCTCATTAATATATTTTAAATGTTTACTATCTGGATATAAAATAACTATTGCAGCATCTTTATTTTTATATTTTATTTCTTTAATTTTTTCTTTAACATTTTCTAAATTATCATTTAGGCCCTTACCACAGTATACTACTGGTTTTAGTCCACTATTATCATTGATTATTTTATCTGTATTTCCAATTAAGGCATTGGCAAAGTTAATTGTTTGAACTGTAGATCTATGTACTTCTTTTAATGTAAATAAATTATCTATATTAATTCCAAGTCCATCCCATTCATCTATATTAGTATTAAATATCTTTTGATTAACATCTCCTGCTAAAGTCATAGAATATGTTGAAATATTCTTTAAAGCCTTTAATTGGATAGGTAAAAAATCTTGAACTTCATCTACAGCAATATGATCAAAAACTCTTAACTCCTTATTAATCTCTCCTGATATAAGTGTTAATAAATAGGTTATTGCATAAAGTTCATATTTATTAGCTTTATATTGGAATAAAGTCTTATAAAAGAAGTATGCCTCTTTAAATTTTTCTTTTATTTCTTCTGATATATAAACTTTATAAAGAATATTAGTACCATTCAAAGTATAAATTTTATTATTAAAATCAATTTTAGTTACATAAGTAGATTTTAAAATTCTTTCTAATTCTTTATCTACAGAATTTTTTGTTTCTTCTGAATTAGGCATTGAATTAATCTCTTCATGAATTTCCTCTCTTAACTCAAATATATCTTGAATAGTTATTATATCATTAAATATATAATGATCTGGTATATAGAACTTTAATAAATCACTACTTGTTATTTCATCTTCAATACAACTACTTAAAGCTTGTATATAATTTAAAAGTATATCTCCAAATTCTACAGATTTATATGCTTCTATAGTTTCATCACTAATCTTTGCATTATAATTGATGTAGCTAATATTGCTATAGTTTTTTACTAATTGATAAGCCCATTTATCAAATGAAAATACTTGAATATTTTTCAGGTTAAGATCTCCAATAACACTACTTAAATATTCTTTTAAAGCTACATTATAACAAACTAATGCCATATTTTTTTCTTTAAACATACTTCCAAATTCATTTAGTAAGTATCTTAATCTATGAATTGCTATATTAGTTTTACCTGTACCTGCTCCTCCATTTATTAACGTTACTCCTATTTCTGGTGCTCTCATTACAGCATCTTGCTCAAGCTTCATTCTATCAATAATTTCTTGCATACCTATCTTTCTATTACCAACTGGTTTTATAGCCTTTTTAACCTTTGGCATTTCACCTTTTATTACTGTAGTATTTTCACCATCAAAAATATAACTTAAATCTTTCTTATAATGAGTAAATTGCTTTAATAATGATTCTTCAATTATATAATCTATTTTTTCATTAACAGTATGTTTTCTTCCATTGATTTTTTCTGATTCATCTACATCATAAAATCTTAATTTTGCAATATTATCTGTAAATAATACTATATCATTTTCATAATCTTTCTTATATTTAGATATATATATGTTGCCAGCATCTGTAGCGACTTTACAAAAGTATGGTGAACTAATGAATAATTCTGTGTCTTTTTCATCACCATCTCTACGAAGAACATCATAGTTATCTCTTAATAAATTTAGCTCTTCTCTCATATAAATTCTATCTTCTCTATCTGCATAAGGAAGTTCTTCTCTTAAGTTATATATTTTATTTTCTAAGACTTTTATATCTTCATTATATTTTTCTTGTTTAACCTTTACATTTTCAACAGCATTTGAAACATGCTTAATTGATTCTTCCCATACTCTTTTTACTATAGTTTCCATCCCAACATACTCCTTATTTTTTATTTAATTTTAATTATTATTTTACTATTATCACTATCAAGATATTGTTATAAAATGGTGTACTACTCTTAGTACACCATCCTATACTACTTATATTCTATATTATTTTCAGCTACCATTTGCCAGTCCATATCAGTAAAATCTACATTCCCACACATAAGTTCAGCTTGTCTTAAAACAGTTTCCAATGCCTTCTTAGATTTATCTGGTTAATAATCATATTTCTTTAAAAACCTCTTAATTATACTTCTCATTCGTATTTTAATAACTCTTATTATTTGCTCTGCGAATATCTCAGTTTTAATTCTATTTTAAAACCTTCAATCATTTCTAAGTAATCAACTACACCTCTATCTAATTTATCTTTAAATATTCTATTAATAGCTTTCATTAAGTATATATAAATTTCAGACATCTCTCCTTCAGTTGCAAATTCAACGACCAATTAATTATCAATCATATACTTATGACTGAAGATAAACTGTTAGTTTCACATCCTACTGAATTAAAATGAAATTGCTAATAATTCTTATAATCTATAATAATATAGATTCAATTAATGTATTAAAATTATTGTCTTTATCTGAACCTTCTTCTTTCACTTCTATACTTGGAGTATTATTATATTTATTATCTTTTTCTTCTAACTTTTTAAGTAATCTCTCTTCTAATCCTAATAATACTATTTCCATATTTTTTTGTATAATCTCAACTAATCCACCCTTTAAAGTATTATTAAAATTATTTTGACTTTCCGATAAAGTTTTTATAAGTGTATTCATGTTAATACTACTTATACTTTTATCTATTGCCTCTATTTTTTTTCTTAATTCTACATTTTCTTTTTTTATTTCACATAACTCTGTGTTTAACTTTTCATTTTCTTCCTTTATTAATAAATCTACTTCATTTATTCTCTTTGATAAAAACTTTATTTCTTTTTTTAAATCTCTATTATCAATTATAGAATCCAAATTACTCTTTAACTTTTGAGATTCGTTTTCCTTTTCCTTCACCTTCTCATTTAACTCTATTATTTCTTTTTTTGCATTTACTAACTCTTGAATGCACTCTCCTAAAGTTAATGACATAATATCATTGTTCATACCTATCTCCTCTATCTTTGCTTGACTATCATTGAACTCTTCATTTTGTGAATTTATTTTTTCTTTATATATCTCATATAATTTATCTCCACACTTATTTAAATCTAACTTATTTTTTTGCCATAGTATAGTACATGATCTAAATATGTATTTTGACGTTTTTCCTTTACTTAATTTTGTGTACATATCCTCAGTTGTTAAAATAAAATCAATTTCTTTTATCTCATTAACAACAATTTTTTCCCACATTTTTAAAAGGCTTATCCTTATCTTTCTATCTTTTCTAATAAACTCTTTTACCTTTACCTCAACTACATCCCTATTAAATCTAAATCTTTTTCCTCCCTCTGGAATACATGAAAATTTTAACAGCGGATTTTCATCTATAATTAATCTAAGATTATCATCTTGAAAGTACTCTATTATCAAATCAAGTATTTCAAAATCATCAATATTAGTTTTAAATATTTTTTTCATTAATTAGATCCTCCTGTTGGAGCTAAATCAACTAAAGAGTTAATAGAGTTTAAACATTCCATAGCAACCTTTTTCGTATCCTCATTATAGCTACATTGAACAACAACACCTTTTATCTTCTCCTTTAAAGCATAAGTAAATCTACTATATTCTTTTCTGAAAAATTCTAACAATTTATTCTTAATAACTATATATTCAGTATTCATTAATTTCTTTAAAAATAGTTCTGCAATTTCATCTGAAGGAATTCCTGTAGAAAATAAATCAATTACTTTAATTACCTTTTTTACATTAACTGTATCTTCATTATCTAGAATTTTTTCTGCAACTTTATTTAAATTATCTAATAAATCTTGTCTATTCAAACCTCTTAATCTTTTTATTTGATTAGAAGCTTCTATAGAAACATCGCTATATTCATCATTATTTAAAATATACTCAAATAATTTTATAATATATCTATTATCCCCTCTTTCAACCTTAGCTGAACATATTGTAGCATTTAAAACTTCTGATTGATTAATAACATTAGCGATAACCTTATCTAAATCTTGATTACTTATTGAATCCATCTTTGCTAAAGTAATTAAAGCTATACTTCTTTCCTTATCCGTTGAATTCCTATCGGTAATTATCCCTAATAAACTTTCCTTATCTTTTCTTCTATTAGTTGCTCCAAAAAGTATTTCTTGTGCTCTATCCTCTCCATTTGTACATTTTTCAAGTAATATTATTAATTTTTTTCTTATAGCATTATCAATTTGATTATTTTTAAGTTTTTTCTCAATATCATCTAAAATAACCTTACTTAAATTAAATCTTATAGCTCCTATAGTTATATTTCTTACATTTCCCCATAAATTTTGTCTTAAATAAGATTTATAAATATATAGCGTATTATTAGGATTTTCTTTAGCAATCATATATAATATCTTTTTATATAACTCAAGTTCTAAACTTGTATCATTAGATTGACAGCATAGGAAATTTATCATACTTTCATATACTTCACTCGCATTTATAGCTAATAATGCTCTAGCCGCCATTTCCCTATTAAGAATATTTTTTTCAAATATTTCATAAACTTCTAAATAAATATCATATATTCTTAACTCACATATACTTTTTAATACAAACTCAATACAGTCATTCCAATTCCAATTAGATAATATACTTTTATAAGCTATCTTTACATTTTCACTATTTTCTTCATAAAGATATTTAACAACATCTCTTACTGCATTTATATATAAATCTTTTCCATATAGTCCTTTTGTAGCATAAACTAATATTTCAACCGGATTTTCTCTCATAGCATCCATTATATTACAAATATTAATTAATTCATATTTATAGTCACCTATATTACTTAAGTTATACCCCTCTATATTATTAACTAAACTAATAATTTTTTCTGCATTTTCATAACTAATATGTTGTTTAAAAATAATTTTATTACTATCTTTATATCTCTTTGAATCATTTGTCAATTTAGCATTTACATCTTCAATAAACGACATTGTATCTACTTCAATAGACATACTTTCTTCTTCTATTTCATTTTTTAACTTCTGTAAAATATCCTTATAATCTAACATTAAATTATCCCCCTAACATCATCAATTCTGTATTCTTTATTCGCCTCTTCTATCTCACTTTCGTCTAATTGACTGCCTTCTAATGTTAAGTTGATCTTAATATCTGGATTATCTTTAATCCAAGCTTCAAACATCAGTACTCCCTTTTGCGTATACTCAAGCTTTAATGTTATATCTGTACCTGATTTAATACCTACTGGGAATCTTAAATTTACATTTTCAAGTCTTTTTAAATCCGGATCAAAAAAGCTCATTCCTGCATAAAGCTCTAATGATAACCCTATTTCAGAAGTTACTTTTATAAGATTATCATGAATTATTGGTGTTCCAGCTTTTGTTTTGGCTTCAATTAATGGAATTGGGAAACCATCTTTTACATTTAAAAATACAGTTTGAGGTAAAGTAGGTATTATATCTACTACTGTTTGTTCTTCAATATTTACTTTATTATCATTTTTTTCTAAATTAATAATATCATAATGTTGATATATTGCAGCACCTCTTGAAACTGATTCCATAGAATCTGTAAATTTTAATGGCTCTTTTCCAAAAAAGTTTGTTATAGTTTTCCAAACCTCAGGATATTTTGTCATTCCGCCAACACAAAAAACATAATCTATGTCCTTTGCTTCTAATTTGCTTGATCTTAACGCTGATTCAATTGGTGAAATAACATTCTCCTTACTTTCCTTAATTAATAGTGAAGTAATATATTCATTATATCTCTTCATTGATAAATCATACTTAAATGGTTGTCCATTAATTGCATTAGGAATTCCTATTATTCTTTTTATATTTTTTTGCAATTCATTTAAATCATCACATTCATCACTTTGTTGAAGGTATTTTCCTGCAAAGAAAATTTTTGCTTTCTCTAAATATACTAGCAACATTCTTTTTAACTTCTTATATGATTCATTATCTAAGTCATTTTTCAATAAAATATTATTTTCTTTTTCAAAATCTTTAATTATACCTTCAACTGCATATGCATCAAAATTAGCTCCTCCTATTAATGTATGAGGGGATACTGCTACTTCTTCAACATATATTTCTTTTCCATTAATCTTAATTCTAAGCACAGCTACATCACAAGTACCTCCACCTAAATCAAAAACTAAAACATTTTTAAAATCTTGAAGTTCTATAAACTTATCGTTATCTTGAAGTTTACTTTGTTCATTTATAAAATCTAAAATAGCTGCTGTTGGTTCTGAAATAAGAGTAATATCACCTTTAAACCCTGCAAGTTTAGCAGCAGTTTTAGTAGAATTTCTTTGATCTATATTAAATGATGCAGGAACTGTAATTACTGCAGATTCAATAGATTCATCCTCTCTATATTTTTGCTTTAAATGCTTTCTAATTGCACTTAAAAAATAAGAAGCAACTTTTTCTGGCGAATACTCTTTATCATCAATTTTCCATCTATAATCACTTTCACCAATATAATTTTTAGAATTAAAAATTACTCTATTTGCACTTTGACCTTTCATTTCTTTAGCCATTAATCCAACATTATGTAGACCATTATTTACATATAACACTGATGGTAGTAATGTACTACTTTGAATTTCTCCCCATTCCTCATTAATTACTTGATCTATCGCTTCAGTTAACACCTCAACATTTGAATTAATTCCTCTTCTTGCAGTAGATACTACTGTATTAGTAGTACCTAAGTCTATTCCAACTGAAAATGCCATTTATTTTTCCTCCTATCTATATTGGTTTTATAACCATTGGCACAACTTGTTTACCATTGTAGCTCCAACCTAAATATTCAACTTTACCTTCCACTAGTCCATCTTTATTTATCGGATTAGTAAATATAAATTCTTTTAATACATCTTTTGTATTTACTGTTATGTTTTCACCAACTAATTTCCTATCTTCTATCGCTTCAAAACCATATTGGTTTAAAGCATTAAATAAATTAGCCAATATTATTTCTAAATTTTCTTTAGATATATCATTTATATTTTTATAAGCATTATAAAGCTCAGATAAAACTGCCCCATTACGGATATTAGCTAAGTCTTTTAAGACTTTAATTTCTCTTTCTTTATCTGCTTCAATTAATTTATTATATTTTTCTCTTGATAAAGTAATTAATTCTTCACTTTCTTCTATTGATACAACTTTTTCTTCTATAGTTTCTTCTACTGTTTCATTATTGATTTCTTCTATGGAAGATTCTATATTATTATTTTTTATATCAACTTCAATATTAAAAGTATCATCTAATACATCTAATGACGTAGGTTTGCTCAAAAACATATCAATTATAGAATCTGATATATTTATATCACTTTCTGAACCTAAATCTAATGTTAATTCATTAGATTTTTCTTCTATTTCTAATTTCTCTTCTACTTTAGATTTTTCTTCAACTTCTAATTTATTTTCAAATTTTTTATTTTCTATTATATTAAATAATGTTAATATTTCTTCTCTATAATCTGATAAATATTTTTTTAGATTTATTAATGAATTATTATCCCCATATCCTGCCAAATGAACTCTGCTTTTAATTTCCTTACTATGCTCTGTATTACTAAATAACTTATTAATAAACTCACAAATATTATTATTTAACTCTTCAATAGTTAATTCTTCTTTCATAACAAAATAAATTGTAAATACTTCAACTAACCAACTTAAACTTGATTGTAAATTTTCTCTAAAACCTTCTACATCTAATTCTCCATTTAAGAAAGAATTATAGATCCTTATATCTTCTTCATTATCCAAATTCATTATTTTTTGAATTTTAGTAATAATATCCGAATTTAATTCTATATCTTTTGATAATATTGACTTTACTAACTTAACAATCTCTTCATTATCATTACGTCCTTTACTTTCTTTCAAAATAGTAAACTTTATTAATTTATTTAACTTAGCTCTTTCATACTTTGAAATTAACCCCATTTCTTTTAAAATAGAGTCTATCTCTCTTTTACTAATTCCTAAATTGGCCTTTTGCCATGGATGTCCATTTGGCCTTAATATAGCCAATTCTAATATTCTTTCTTTCATCTTTTCCTCCATTTATAATTTTATTAACTCATTATTTTTACTTTGATATATATTTATATTACCTATATTAGTCAATTTTCTTTCTAATATAGATTTCTCGCCTTTATTGTCACCATGAACTAAAATAATATTTTTAGCTCTAATATAATATTGAAGTGCTAAAATTTCATTCATACTTGCATGAGCTGATAAATTAAATGATTTAATTTCAGCAGCAATTTTATAACATTTTCCTTCAATATTAATGTATCGTTCACATTTTAATTGTGCTTGTTCCTTAAGCTTTGCACCAATAGTGTTATTGGCTTGATATCCTATTAAAATACATACTCCATTTTCTGAAGCAAGTATCTTTTTAGCATATTCCGCTGATGCACTACCTTCTAATAACATTCCTGAACTTGCTACTATACAACATGTATTAGTCATTATTTCTTCAGATATAAATTGCTCTTTTGAAGAATAAACAGAATCCTTAACATAATATGTACGGTTTTTAACTATTTTTTTATCTATATATTTTTCGTAAATCTTTGTTACCTCAATAGAAGTACCATCAATATATGTCCTAAAATGTTTATTCTTATCATTAGAATTAATTAAATCTAATACTTCTTGTGTTCTTCCTAATGCAAATGCAGGAATTAATACTTGCTTTCCTTGTTCTAACTTCTCACCTATATAATTAAATAACTCTAGCTTTTCATTCAAAAACGATTTATTAATTTCTTTATTACCATAAGTACTTTCAGTTATAAGAATATCAATTTCATCTTCTGGAATATCCATACCTTGTACTAAATTTTGATTTCTTAAACAATAATCTCCTGTAATGAATATATTACATTTTTCATTTTTAATCATAACTGAAGTAGCACCTAATATATGTCCAGCTCTATATAATTCTATATATGTTCCATTTTGATCTATTGGGAATTTTCTACGAAAATCAATAGTTATTATTTTTTGAATTAATTCTTCTAAAATATAATTTTCCTTTTTACTTATTTCTAATGACATAATATTAAGTTTCAATAACTCTCTAGATTCTCTAGTCATTATGAATTTTATTGATTTATTCATTTTATATAAATCTAATATTGCTCCACAATGATCTAAATGAGCATGAGTAATTATTATATATTTAATACTCTTAAATACACCTATCTCTTCTAAAAGCTTAAAGTTTGGTAATTCATAATCATTACCTTTAAATTCAATTCCGCAATCTATTAATACTCTCGCCCCATTTATATCTATATAATAAGAACTTGCTCCTACATTATCTCCTCCACCAAGAGGAATAAAATTAAAATCATATATACAATTTTCTTGATTTTCTATTAGATCTATATTATTTAATTTTTCTAATTCAATTAGCTTATATATTATTTCAGCTGAAACTTTATTTTTATATCTAAATATAATTTCTGCTGCTGCAATATTTTCCTGCCATAGTCCTAAAGAAACCTTACAATATTCCAGTTGAATCTTTTTATCTGTTATGTTTCTAGATATTAAATACGTAATTATACTTTTTTCAATATTGTTGTTACACTCCTGTAATATATCACCTATTTTATCCTTATATTGCAAAAACTCACCACAACATAATAAGAATATATTTTCTATGTACTTATTCCTTATAGATAAATTATTATTTTCTAAATATACTGTTCTAATTTTTTTTATTATTTCATCCCAGCAACCACATAAAGATGCTAAATTAAACATAATAATAAGTTCATCTTCATCTAATCTAAAGTGATTTATTGCTTTTAATAAACTCTCCTTACATCTTTTTAGCTCATCTAAATTATATTCAAGATTAGCTTTATATAAGTAATAGCCACAACCTTTTTCTTCCTTAAATTTTCTATTAATTAAATTATTGTATTCTTCTAAATAATTATTGATTGTCTACACCTCCTTTTAAAATATTTATTAATTATTACTAACAATAGTTTTTATAATCTAAAATTTATATTTAAAGGGATACAGAGTATCCCCTATATATTATCTATAAGTTTCTTTCTTTTCTGCTATCATTTGCCAGTCCATATCACTAAAATCTACATTCCCACACATAAGCTCAGCCTGTCTTAAAACAGTTTCCAATGCCTTCTTAGATTTATCTGGTGGATAATCATATTTCTTTAAAAGCCTCTTAATTATCCTTCTCATACCTGCTTGAGCACTTTTTCTTATGCTCCAGTCAATAGAAATATTTCTTCTTATAGCATAAGTTAACTCATGTGCAATCATCTTTAAAGTTTCATCTGTCATAAACTCTTTTACTGCATCATCATCAGTTAATGCATCATAGAAAGCAATTTCATCAGAATTTAATCCTAGCTCTTCTTCTCTAGTTTTCATATTCTTTAAATCATGAGCCATCTTAATTAACTCTTCAATAACTTCTGCATTAGTTATTGCTTGATTTCTATATTTATTTAAAGTCTTCTTTAGCTTTTCAGAAAACTTTTCTGATTTAACTAAATTTGTTCTCTCCATAGTTTTCAAATTGCCTTCAAGTAACTTTTTAAGCATTTCAGCAGCAAGGTTCTTTTCTTTCATCCCTTTAACTTCTTCTAAGAATTCTTCCGAAAGAATAGAAATATCTGGCCTTTTTATCCCTAAAGTATCAAATACATCAATAACTTCTTCTGAAATAATTGATTTTTCTAGTAGTTGATTAACTCTAGCTTCCATCTCTTTCTTTGATTTTTTCACTGTAGTTTTACTGTCTAGTTTAACTAAACTGGCTTTTACAGCTTTGAAGTAACTTACTTCTAATGCTACTTTTTTTCCGTCATCTGTAGCTGCACATAATGCATGAGCCTTTGCTAGTTCTGTAGAAAATTGCTTAAATTCCTTTTGCTCTTTTTCATCAAAGCCTAAAACTAAGTTCATACCACTTGTAATAGCTCTTATTCTTTTAGATTGAGAATCTCCCATATAGCCTGAATAGTCAAATCCATGAAGCATATCTCTTAAAACTTCTAGTTTTTCAATCATTACTGCAATAGCTGCACCTGTATCTATACCAGTGTTATGTTTATCACTATCTGTATATTGCTTTAATGCCTTTTTAAGACTTTCAAGTATTCCAAGATAGTCAACTACAACTCCACCACTCTTATCTTTAAATACTCTGTTAACTCTAGCAATAGCTTGCATTAAGTTATGTCCTTTCATTGGCTTATCTATATACATAGTATGCATTGATGGAACATCAAAACCTGTTAGCCACATATCTCTTACTATAACGATTTTTAGTTCATCATTATTATCTTTCATTCTATTAGCTAATGTATCTCTTCTTTGTTTACCACCAATATGAACTTGCAATCTTTGATTATCTGCTGCACTACCAGTCATAACTACTTTTATTTTACCTTTATCAACATCATCAGAATGCCAATCTGGTCTTAATTTAATTATTTCATCATAAAGATCAACACAGATTTTTCTACTCATACAAACAACCATAGCTTTTCCATCTACAGTTTTAGCTTTTTCTTCATAGTGATTTACTATGTCTTCTGCTAACTTTTTAATTCTACTTGGAGAACCTACAACAGCTTCTAATCTTGACCATTTGCTCTTGTACTTCTCTTTATCATTATCTTCTTGACCTTCTGTTATTTCATCAAATTCTTCATCAATTTCTTCAATAATATCTTCATTAGTATCAAGTTTGATTATTCTATTTTCATAATATATTTTTACAGTAGCTCCATCTTCAACAGCTCTAGTCATATCATAAATATCAATATAATCACCAAATACTACTGGAGTTGATTTATCATCAAGTTCAATTGGAGTACCTGTAAATCCTATAAATGTTGCATTAGGAAGTGCATCTCTTAAATATTTGGCATATCCATATTTAACATTACCTTCTTTATCTGTTTTAGCTTCAAATCCATATTGACTTCTATGAGCTTCATCTGCCATTATAATTACGTTTCTTCTATCAGTTAAAGCAGGCATTTCTCCATCTTCTGGTTTAAACTTTTGAATAGTTGTAAAAATAATTCCACCTGACTCTCTATCATTAAGTAAATCAAATAATCCATTTACTTCTTTTGAATTATCTTTAGCTTTAACATTAGCTTGCTTTTGCTCATCTGAAAGCTTTCTAACATCTGCTTGCTTTGGAGTTTGTCTTAAAATATCAGCTGATTTAGCAAAAGTTCCAAATAATTGATCATCTAAGTCATTTCTATCTGTTAATACAACTATTGTTGGATTATTTAATTGCTTTACTAATTGTGCTGCATAGAATACCATTGAAAAACTCTTACCTGACCCTTGAGTATGCCAAATAACACCTGCTTTTTTATCTCCCTTTTCACTACAAGCTAATTTTGTTTTTTCTACTGCTTTTTTAACTGCAAAGTATTGATGATATCCTGCTAATATTTTTATATTAACTGCCTTATCTCCAATTTTATTACCATTAGCATCATAATCTGCTTTTCTTGAAGTTTGGAATAATAAGAAGTTTTCTACTATATCTAATAAACGCTCCTTAGATAACATACCTCTTAGCATAACTTCATATTGTGGTACATCTAAAGATGCAATAGTTTCACCATCAATACTTCTCCAGTTCATGAATCTCTCTTCATTAGAAGTAATAGTACCAGCTTTAGCATTTATACCATCTGATAATATGCAGAAAGCATTGTAGTTAAATAAACTTGGTATATCGTTCTTATAAGTTTGAATTTGATTATAAGCTTCTTCAATACTTACATTTTCATCACTAGCTGATTTTAACTCAATTACTACTAGAGGAATACCATTAACAAAAATAATTAAATCTGGTCTTCTTTCTTCTTTTTCAACTATAGTAAATTGATTTACTACTAAGAAATCATTTTTATTTATATTTTTAAAATCTATAATATAAGCCTTTTCAGTTTTAATAGCTCCATCCTTACTAAAAGAAACATCTATACCTTCAACTAAAAGCTTATGAAACTCTTTATTATTATCAACTAATACTGGACTATTAAATGTAATAATTTTTCTGTAAGCCTCTTCTAAAGCTTCCTCTGGTAAATGTCTATTGATACTAAATAAAGCATCTTTAACTCTTTGTTCTAATAAAACATCTTTATAATTATTTCTTTCTGGAGTATCACCATCATAGGCAATATCTGGTCCAAAAGCATAACTATAATCTAATTCTTGAAGTATCTCTATAGCTGCTTGCTCTAAAAGATCTTCTGTGAAATTTTCAAATAAACTCAACGTTCCACACCCCACCTTAATTTCCTTCTTTTTCATTTAAATATTCTGTGGCTATTAGAAGCTCTATCCAATATTCAGCTTCTCCTACTTCTTTTAATGAAATATTTATCTTAGATAATTAAGAATTATTTGAATTTTATCTAAATTCTTAATTATCTATTCTGAATTCTAACCTAATCTATCGGTACTCTAATTTCACCTGACATAAGCTTTGGTAATAATGTATCTCTTAATTGTGCTAATCGATTATTCTCTATTTCATTTAATTTAATTTTTTCGTAAATATTCTTAACTGTATTATTATATTTATTTATAATCCTTGAATCAGGGTAAATATATTTTATTTTTTCAAATTCACCTTTATTTACATTTAAAGTAGCACTTCCTGATGACCCTATTCCCTTTAGCCTATCTTCCATTAATTTTAAATATTCATAAAAATAAAATACTTCTTCTATAGAGTTTGGTATTATGCTGTTTATTTGCTGATTAGTATGTACCGCTTCTGATGAAATTGATACTAGTCCAACAGTAGCAATACAAGATACCATAATAGAGTTTTTAGGAATTAATTTTTTTTCTTGTAACTTATGTCCATCCTCTGATAAATATCTTTCAGTCTTAGTAACAAAAACCTTATTATGCATATCAGGAATAGTTACAAATGGGTACTTATCTCCATAATTCTCACTCTTTTTAGTTGATGGGGTTTTTCCTGTAATAACCTCTTTTACCAAATTGCTTAATAAATCAACTCCCCAGTACTTAGGAATCATTCCCAACTCACTCTCAACCATTTCTCCACCACTACTTTTATATGGCTTACCATCTTCATTAGGAAATTCAAAATCAACAAACCATTGTTTAAAAATAGCTTGAGCCATTTCTTCTAGTTTTTTATTTATTTCATTATTTGTTTCTATTTTTTCATCAATAGCAAATAGTGTTTCTCCTATTTTTATTTGTTCTTTAATTATTGGTAAACTTATATTCAAATCACTAATAATTTTAGTAGTTAAACTACCTCTAATACTATGTCCATCAGATATTTGTCTTAATTCAGCATATCTACTGCTAATGTTATAAAATAAATAATATGGATCAATAACATCTTTTTTAGCCCTAATACATATTAACGATTGATTAATATATGTATCAATTAAACACATAGATGTCTGCCCTCTAGTAAACCCTTGACCAGCTGATGCTATTACAATATCCTTCTTTTTAGCTAATTTTGTAGAAGAATTATCAACACCTTCTTGAGTTATCTTTTTTTCAGTATTATAAATAAATTTACTTCTAGTTTCTCCAGATGATAACCAATTAATTTTACCATTCCAAAATTCTGCCTTTTGGGTTGAAGGTGTACCTCCACTAAATATTATTTCAGCAATATCTTTTACTTTTACATATTTCCACTCGTTAAAACTCATACCCTATCCCCCCTAGATTCTTTCTAATCTCATCCTCTAGGCTTCTTGACTTAGCAAATAGTTCTCCTAGTTCACTTGTTAAGGCTGCCATCTTTTCTTCAAATGGAACTCCATCATCTTTTTGCTCTTCAATACCTACATATCTTCCTGGAGTTAATACATATTCATGTTCTCTTACTTCATCCAACTTAGCTACTTTACAGAATCCTTGAATATCTTCGTATTGTCCATTTAAATTTCTATAATTATGGTAAGTATCTGATATTTTCTTAATATCTTCTTCACTTAATTCTCTATGTCTTCTATCTACCATATTTCCTAAGTTTCTAGCATCTATAAATAATATTTCATCTTCTCTTTCTCTAAACTTAGGATTATCTTTTTTATTTCTATTTAATATCCATAAAGATACTGGAATACCTGTTGAATAGAATAATTTATCTGGTAATGCTACTATAGCATCTACAAGTTTTGCATCTACTAAATTCTTTCTTATTACACCTTCATTAGAAGTATTAGAAGACAAAGCTCCATTTGCTAAAACTACTCCTGCAACTCCATTTGGTGCAAGATGATATACAATGTGTTCAAGCCATGCATAGTTTGCATTTCCTTCTGGTGGTACCCCGTACTTCCATCTAACATCTTCTGTTAATTTATTTCCACCCCAGTCACTTATATTAAATGGAGGATTTGCTAATACGTAATCTGCCTTTAATGTTTTGTGTAAATCATCATGGAAAGTATCTGCTTGGTTTGGTCCTATGTTTCCATCTAAACCTCTAATAGCTAAGTTCATCTTACATAGCTTCCAAGTTGTAGCATTAAGCTCTTGACCATATATTGATAAGTCACCTATTCTACCTGCATGTTCTTCAATGAACTTTTCACTTTGAATAAACATACCACCTGATCCACAAGCTGGGTCATATATTCTACCTTTATAAGGCTCTATCATTTCTACTAAAGTTTTAACTACAGAAGTAGGAGTATAGAACTCTCCACCACCTTTTCCTTCTGAACTTGCAAATTGTCCTAAGAAATATTCATATACTCTACCTAAAAGGTCCTTTTCACCATTTTTATGAAGTCTTATAGTTGAAATTAAATCTATAAGCTCTCCAAGTCTTCTTTTATCAAGTTCTGGTCTTGCATATCTCTTATCAAGAACACCTTTTAATGTAGGGTTTTCCTTTTCTATAAGAATCATTGCATCATCAATTATTTGCCCTATTTTAGGATCCTTTGCATTATCTTTTAAATAACCCCATCTTGCTTCTTTTGGTACCCAGAAGATATTTTCTGCTTCGTATTCATCTCTATCTTCTTCAAAGCCATCTCCTTCTTCAACTAACTCTTCATATTTAGTTTCAAATTTATCGGATATATATTTCATAAATATAAGTCCTAATACTACATACTTATATTCACCTGAATCCATACTTCCTCTTAATTTATCTGCTGATTTCCATAGCGTTTCTTCAAATCCAATGTTTGCACTTGACATTTATATTCCTCCAAACCTTTATTTACTTTTTAAAAATTATTGTCATCAAAAACTTCAAATATTTCACTTTCAAACTGTGCTTGCTCTTCTCCTGTAGTTATACCTTCCGGTAACACTTCTAAATAATGAGCAAGAGCTTCTATAGTTTTATGAACTATACTTTCATGTTGTCCTTTTTCCAAAACCTCTACTATAAGCTTGTATGTATCAATATAAGGATTAGGATCTGTAACTTCTAGAGAATACTTAAATCTATTAATTAACTTAACTTTTTCAATGTTCCTCTCTAAAGAATTTATTTCTTCTTTATCATATATAGGAACTTTAACCATATCATTAATGTCTTCTCCTGCATAAACAGATTTCTCTTCTTTTATTATTGGCTTTAAATCTCTTTTTAACTTTTCCTTTTGTATTTCTAACTTATCTATTTCATCAATATCTTTACTAAAGTACTCAGCATTTATACCAAATAGTTCTTCTAACTAACTCTAAAGAATTGCTTAAATCAATAAATTGTATTTTATTCTTCTTATACGATTCTTTATTTTTATTTACTATTTATTTTTACGCGATTTAATTTTCATATGATATTTTAAATCTGTATTAATAATTTTCTTATAATCAACAAATATTCAAATAGTTCTGATTTTAACTTCACTATATATATATTAATAAACTTATACTACTTCAACAGCTCTGATGTATATACCGCTGTATCTATACTATCTTGTACTACTAATACTGGCCAGTAAAATTCTGCACCTCTCCATCCTAGTTCTTCTGTACCAATTTGTTTCATTAACATCAATGTAGGTTCTTTAGTTGCCATCAATTTAGCTTTTCTTAAATCATTATCCCTATTATACGGCATGTCTGAATAATATCTTGATGTTTTTCTTAATCTAGATATTTTTCTATCTACTCCTACATATACATTAACATAAGTTTTGCTTAAATAGTTGATTAAAGAATTAAATGCTTTTTCATCAATGCAATTATCACTTTCAATTTCTATTGATGCATATATATTTTTTATTATTTCACAAGCCTCTTCCTTACTTATTTTATAACTCCCCTGTAATTGCCCGTGATTATTTTTCTTAAGAATATTATCTATAATTTCAATATTCTTTTTAATATAAGTCTTATATCCAGTTTGAAATCCAACTGGAGTAGCAGTTTTACCTGGTCTTAACACATGAGTATTACTAATCATTATTTTTTGTGGAGAACATGGTATAACTCGTCCATTTTCATCTTTACTAATGAAAATAACCCCTTTTTTAAAGTTTCCTTGTTCAAAATCTTCTCTTAATTTAGTATCGAAATCATTAATCTTAGACATTCTATTATATAAATCTTTAGTTGTATAGAATCTAGTTACAGCCAAATCCTCTTTACTTCTATATCCATACATTCTTGAATGCTGCAAAACAGTATCCTGTTGCATTTTTTGTGGTGATCTACCATAATAAAATCCAATAAGATTAGCAATTGTTATTCCTCTATCTAATATTTGTCCACCTATAAATATATTAAGTGGTGTTCTAAGCCTTAATTGCCCATCTTCATCTAATAATGCATTAATATCATTTTCTGAATTTACTATAACTCTAGTTATCCATTGTTCTTTAATAGCTTTTTTTGCATATTTATTAACTTCATCTAAAGAAGGAACTGTAAATCCATATTTATCAACTGAATTAGCTAAATCATTATATCCTTCTTCAATGTATTTATCTAAAAAATTACTATCATGTTTAACTTCATCCTCTAACTTTTCAATTAACATACTTATTAAATTTTCTTGTCTGCTATGGGCTGCTTTAGATATCTCAGTATGAATAATAAAACTGAACTTATTTTTCTTTCCTCTTGGATTTCCACCATTTTGAATGATTCTAATACACCCTGCCACAATAAAATTAATTATTGACGTTCTAAGTCCTGTTACCTTATCACTAATTAGGACTTCCTCATCTTTAAATCTTCTTCTATCAGAACTTTTAATTATTTGTAATTCATTTTCTTCTATAGCATGAAATAAATATTCACCTAATGGATGTTTATCTCTATCAAAATAATATTCCCCACCTATATAACCATCTCCATGTGGTACCAAAACAGTATCTGCTGGTTTTACTGGTCTAATCTGCTTTTCACTTCCCAAATTAATAGTTTCTGGTTGTAAATATAAAGAATATGGAGTAGCTGTTACTTGTATAAACTTACACGTAAGCTGTAATCTTAAATCATTTATCTGAGATGCTATTCTTCTCAAATCAAAATCTTCAGTATCCTTATTTTTATCATACCCTATACTACAAAAATCAGCTTCATCATCTATAATTAAACACTTCTTATCCTTATGTAAAGAATATTTTCCTATAAAGTCCATAAGCTTTGGAATATTATTCTTTTCCTTTTTAACAACAATAATCATCTTTTTATCTAATTCAAATTGTGACATATTAGGTGGTATACACATAATATCAAATATTTCAATAATATCCTCATCTCTAAAATCATAAAATTCTTGTTTCATTCTAGCTGTAGTTTGCTTTGCTAAAGCATTTGAATTTTTTGTTAACACCACAGCCAAATCATATCCATTATCAAATGTTAATGAAATTACTCCTATAAAAGATCTAGTCTTACCACTTTGTATTTTTCCTAGCATCATTAAAGGTTTATCATCTATCTTATCAAGTTTTTCTACAGTTTCTATTACACAATTTAATGTTTTTTCATTATAATCTTTACTTTTTACACTAAAGAACTCACCATCTAATATCATAACTTTATTATAAATCTCCATTTTTTAATATTTTTTATTTAATTAAACTTTTTTATACTTATTTATTAAACCTCTTATAATTATATTCGTTTACTTCATAATAAAATTAAAATATAAAATTAAATTATAAATTTATATATAAATACCTATATAAATTTAATTTTACACAATTCTTTCTACTATTATTTAATAATAAAATTTATAACATTAAATTTTATACTTTCTATTCTTTTGTAATAAATCCCTCTATTAATTTTGTTACTTCTTCACCAAGCTCACCATAATCTTTTGTAACTTCATAACTACCTGTACATGCATTAAATTCAGCAATAACAAATTTATATTTATCATTTACTATAGAAGTAATTAATCCAACAACTGTATCTTCATAAAGCTCAATGCTTCCCATACAAACTTCACTTTCTTGAATTATATTTTTATTAGCTAAGATAATTCCACCATCCATATCACTTACAGCAATAGGAATAAATATTACCTCTTGCTCATCTTCCTTAAGATAATCTTCAATTTCATCTAGTTCTATTTTTTCTTCTAACTCATTTTCCCAATAATCATTACTATCAGAATATAAGAACGAAATAAAATCTGCTGTCTCCTCGCCCCACCCTAAATTCTTACTAGCAACTTTTATAAAGTTAACTAAATCAAAACTGTTAATACTTGTTGTAAACTCTTTTTTATTCATTTGTAATTTCTCCATTTCAATTCTTCCTCTTTTGTAATATAATTAGTTTTTATTTATTGTAATTCTATAATCAAACCTTTTTAAACTCAAGAAATTCGACATTCTTTTTACTTTTACTAATTTTTATTTCATACAATTAAAATTTAATTAAAATACAATATACTTCTTCTGTTATTTTCATGTTATATAACTAAATTTTTTCACAATCATCTTTATGTTAATTCATAACCTTTTCTTTTATCTTACTTATATCATAATAATAACTAAGGTACTCTAAAAACGGCTCCTTCAAGCTCTCCTTATCAAGCATAGGTGATAAAACTACAGGATAACTTTTATTAAATTCAAATATAACCCTTCTACCAACACGTTCATCCTTACCAAGATCCGGTCTATCCTTTATCTTAGCTTTCATTACTTTAGCTAAGTCTAATTCATCAATAATATCCAAAATATTTAACAAGAACTTTTCATTTCTAAAAATCTCATATTTGATAATATAGTTATACAAATCAAGATTATCAAAGATAAGTTCATAATATCTTTGCCTTTCCTCTTCACTATCAACATTATCATTTACATACTGTGCTGCTAGTACACATTTATAGATATAATTTTGCCAATCAAAATTCTTAATAACTACAGTGTCAAACTCTTTTTTTCCTTCTTTTATCTGTGGATATTTATCAAGCAAATACTCTCTTTTATAAACACAAAACAGTGAGTGCCAAAATAATTCATCAAAATGCACATCCCTATCAGTTTTTAAGTAATATTTAGATATTACATTTACAGCTTCTATAAATAGTTTCTTTTTCTCACTTTCACTACCTCTTCCCATATAGATTGGAAAATCTGGTGCTTCATCTATATAAACTACATCTCCTGAAAAATAATCATCATTACTTTTCACTTGATCTTCTAAAAAGTCATTATAAAACTGCTCACTTTTTTTATATCCATTCTTTAAAAGTCTAATTTCCATCAGAATATAACCTCCTTACTGCAGATGTGTATTTTTCTAGCATTTTATCTGATATAGAATAAATAACTTCATCAATATTTTCTATATTCAATTCACTAATCTTTTTCTTTCTCATAAGATTGTATAATTTAAAGTCTAATCCATCACTTGGAGCTTCCATTTCTTCTAAATCTACCTCTTCATGATCTTCATCATTATTTACAATAAATCTATACAATGCTTTTTGTAGTCCCATATACACATAAGGATTATTTAATGTACTACTTTGTGGTAAATCAGTGAATTGTAAAGCTTCATTTTTATAATTTATAATAATTGTTTCAGTACCAAGCTCAATTTTTACATCTGACTTTAGATTTGGATTAACTTTTTTCTCAAATAACTCTAAAGGCTTATTATTACTTCCTTCAAATACTACATAATTAGAAAAACCTAATATTGAATTTTTAGGCACATCAATTTCATCTTTAAATTCTTCATAGAAAGAACTTAAATCATAGTTATATTTAAAGTTAATTTCTTCATTTGATTGCACAAATAACTGAATTGTAGTTCTTTTGCTTAAAGATATTCTTGATTTTGAAATACTTATAGTCTTTTGTCCATAATCAATATTGAAGAACTTATTATCCTTAGATTGAATAATTAAAACTAAAGTTGCTTGTCTATCTTTTAATAACTTTTCAATAAATGAAGAAGTAATATCATAATTTATTTCAAATATATACTCATTAGTGTTTTCCTCTAAATTAACATCTAAAATAAAGCTACAATTATCATAACTGTTTGATGTATTAGTTAATATAGGATATGGAAAATTTGCATCCTTTTTGTAAATCATATTACACCTCCACGTAGTACATAAATTTTAAAGCCTTATTACAGTTCTCTTTTAGCTTTAACTCAATTTGTACATTTCCCTTAACTACTTTTACATTTTTAATTAAGTTATTTTCTATTTTACATTTATGCCCTGTAGCTTTATCAATTGCATACTCATAATTATCTTTCATATTAAACTCATTTTCATATTCTTGTCCCATTCCATCAACAACTGATAATGTAATATCACATAGTTTTACTTTCTTCATTTCATCAGTATCAGTAAAATCAAATTTTACATATTCTTTATCCTTTATAATTAACCTTTCAACTCTATCTGGATGAGCATTATAAGTTATTAACTTTTCTGAAGTACCTTCTTCTGTTTCCTGCTCAATATCATTTTCATCATTTCTTGATTTCTTTTTTACCTTTTTTAAAGGCTTCTTTTTCTCTTTACCTTTTTCTTTCTTATCTTTAGGATCTTTCTTCTTTGGAATGTCCTGCTCAACCTTCACTACAGTTTTTTCTTTATCTCCACTATTTAATCTTACTGTTCCAAGTGAATCTGATAGTTCTTGCTTAAATTGATTTTCTACAAAGTATAATACATCTTCAGTATTCATCGCTCCATCTGTAGGATTACTCTTTTTAATTTCATCTTCAATTATCTTTGACATTACCTTTGATATATTATTTATAAACCTTTTAGCATTTCTTTGTAACTTTTGATCCTTTATATGTTCAAATGAAAGCTCTGTATGTGATTCATTTTCAAGAGATTTTAGGAATGCATCTTCTACAGTTGAATTTGGTATTAAGATAGCATTAAAAGGCTTGTTTACATTTCCCTTAACCTTTTTATCTTCAATCTTCATCCCTATAGTTCTAATTATAGCTACACGTCCTTTTGAAATTGCTTCATCATAATTAAAATATAAATTAAAATTATATTTCTCTTTTATATCTTCTATTGTAATTTGCATAGGCTTTTTCTTCATATATGTACTTAAGTATAATGGGGTAAATTCCTCTTTCATCTCTGCTATATCTTGGACATAATATTTTTTGTTTTCTATATATTTTTTAATAGTTTTATTATTTATAGTTTTATCATTTACTATAACTTCTAATTTATTTTCAAGTATTGCAATAAAAAAGCTATCACATATACTTTTAATAATATCTATCTCATTATTAAATTGTTCTCTTAAAAACGGTATTATTATTTTTAAACCTCTAGTATTCTTTTCAAATACTTCACTAAATGTATTTTCATAAGGGAAAAATCTTTCCTCATTATTTTCTATCTTTTTAATATCTGTAAAATACCCTGTAGAACGATAATATTTATTTTTATACTTATGCTCTAAAAGCTGAACAGTTCCCCCTAGATGTTTATTTCCTTCTTCATCGCAATTTGCAAAATACATCATATGTAATTCTGAAGCAGCATTTGAAGCAATTTTACCTATTCCATGTGATCCGCCTCTAGCCTTCTCTAAAGTATCATCCTCTTCTTCTGAATGAACACCTTTATTATATGCATAGATTCCCCATGTATCTTCTGCTCTATAACTTTGTCCATTTTTAGCTCCTCTTAGCCCCTTAGTGTTATAATCCTCAAATGATATATAATCAACCTCTTCTTGATTCATTTTATTTTGCATATGATTTATTGTTTCTTTTGTATAACTATTATGTCCTTCAAGGCATCCTATTCTTTCTTTTATATCCTCTAATCCTGGTATATCATTTTTGCTTACTTTTCCTGTTCTTATTGTAACTATAACAGGCTTAGTTTCTCCTGGTATTTTACCATCTAATGAATTTTGTATGTTTTCTCTAACAAGTCCTGCTATACCTAAATCATAGAATCTTTCTAACACTTTATTAAATGTAGATTCTTCTATACCTGGAATAACTGAAAACTTCCAAAGGCTTTCATCATTCTTTTTAAATATATTTAGCATTAATTTTTCCTCCATAACAAATTTGCTTAATCTTTTCATAATAATATATACTATAAATTTAACTATTTTATTTATTTTTAAAAAATTCTGACTATATATTATTGCAATTAATTATATATCTAATATTATCTTTTTACTTTTAAGTCTATTGGTTTTTATAGTTCTTAAAAGCACCCATATTTAAGTAGGTGCTTTATACAAAAATATTATAATATTCTATTATTTTATTTTGGTATGCTGTTAGCATACATTCTAAATTAATAATTAAAATATTTTAATTATTAATTCTTATCCTTAACAATCCCCACAGCCACACCAATAATCCTAACCTCATGAGTAGGCAACATTATAGGTTCATAATCATTATTCTCAGGAATAAGAATCACATTACTCCCCATAACCATTAACCTCTTAAGAGTAGCATTTCCATCAATATCAACAGCAACAATATCATTATTATTAGCCGTCGCCTGTTTCCTAATTACAACAAGATCCCCATTATTAATATTAGCCTTAATCATGCTGTCACCCTTAATCTTTAAAATAAAGGATTCCCCTGGCGACTTAATCCAATCCTTAGACAAATAAAAGGCTCCTTGCAAATCATTGTTAATAAAAATCGGTGCTCCAGCTGCAATTTCATTAAATACAGGTATTCCAATTACTGCAGTTTCATTAGCATCCTCAACAATTATTTCTCTCTCATTAGAAGAATCCCTCATAAACTCATAGCTTCTACCATGTTCTAAATCAACATACTCATAAGTTTCAATAGATGTTGGTACCATATTACTATTAAATAGTGGAATATCATCAATAACTTCAAACCCATTATTAATAATAACTAACTCATTACCATCAGTAGCAACTCCATAAGCAACCGTATTACAACTACTCATATAGCTTTGTAATTGTGGCATAGCCCTCTCAATTCCCATTCCCCATCTCTTTGCCTCAATAAACATAAATGGTATCTTAGATTTATTTTTATAAATATATACAACTATATCAACTAGTCCACTTTGACTACCTAAATTAGCTTTATATTCAACATCAATTAATTCTTTTGGATATCCATAGGTATTAATAAGTTCACTTATAACCCATTGTCTTATGACTTCCTCATTGCTATAAATATCTACAATTTTATCTGAATATAAATATTCATCTATATTAATTCTATAAAGTCTTCTAAAATTACTATTAATATTAACTCTTAAATACTTATAGCTAATTTCCTTTATAAATTTAGATGGATTTCCATCACTAGTTAAAAATAACTGTTCAGTAGCTCTAGTCATTCCAACATATAGTAATTTTCTATCTCTAGATTCAACTAAATCACTATCTTCAAATTCATTTGCAACAGATTTTAAAGGAATACATTTATCATTAAGTCCTGTAATCATTACAACCTTAAACTCTAATCCTTTAATTGAGTGCATAGTCATAAGCTTGACACAATCATCATTAAAATCTATTTCTGAATTATTATTAAGCTCCTTATAAGGAATATTATTCTTTTCTAAATATATCTTTATTTCTTTTAATTTATTTTTAAGCTTACTAATAATTGCAATATCCTTATAACTGTACTTGTTCTTTAAATCATTATTAATTAAATTAGATATGTATTCTGATTCTAAAACTTTGTTTTTACAATCTCTATATACAGGATAAACACCTTGCTTATCAATTAGAGATGGCTTTACAAAATTATCATCTTCAACTATATTTATATCATTTTGAATTAAGCTATAGGCTGCTTGTGCAATTTGAGTAGTAGTTCTATAATTCTTTGATAACGATGTGGATTTACCTTTCATATCAAGTCCTATACTACTAAAACTTCTTCCCTTTACAAGCCATGATTGTGGATAAATACTTTGTGCATTATCGGCAACAAATAACATACAAGAATAATTCTTATTCATATATAATTTTTGTATAAACTCTAATTGAACTTTAGTTAAATCTTGAGTTTCATCAATAATTACATGAGTATATTTCTTTTCTACTCTAAATTTAACCTCTTCTAGAGCCATTAAAGCAATATCCTGAAAATCTACTAAATTATCTCTTCTAAGATTTTCATTATATTGAAGCATAACTTCAAAAATTGCTTCTCTTACCTTAGAATTTTTTCTTAACTTTTGTGGTCCATCACCATTATTGCTAGCAGTTCTTCCTAATCTATCAACACTTTGATATTCCTGCATATTTATATAGTTACAAGCTTTAATCCACCCTATCTCTTCTTTAATGAAAATTAAATTTTTAGCATTTAAGGCCTTTACCTCTTCATAACTCTTTTTAACTTTAGTAATTGCTTCTATAAGTGCATTAGTGGCTTGTTCCTGCGTTGATACATTTAACTTTTTTATTTTATTTCTTTTCATGTATAATATAAAATATCTATACATTATGCTATCAATAGTTCTTATATCTAGTTTATTTTTATTATCACTTTCATATAATCCTATTGCTAATTGTTCTTCTTCCTGATATTTTTCTATTTCATCATATATGTATTTAACATAATTTATTAATGATTTATTATATGTCACAACCAGTATCTTATCATCTTTTTCATAACAATAGTTTTTTAGTAAAAATGGTATCTTATGAACAGCCACTGTTGTCTTCCCTAATCCTGCTACCCCTCTTACAAGATTATGTCCATTTGGCTTGTTTTCAATTATCCTTCTTTGCTCAACGTTTAATTTCATCTTGTATTGTTACCCCTTTAATCTAAATATTTACCCATAAATATTAATTTTATTTTATTTCTATCTATTTCTATTAATTATAGCAAATTAATCTATTTAATTATGTCGAAATACATCCTACTTTACAAAAAATTGATGTATGCTTTTTTATTAATAAATATAATTAAAATATAAATTCTTATTTAAATTGCTTATATAATAACTTTCATTAGATAGAAGTAAAAAACTATAGCATTAATCGCTATAGTTTCCAATCCTCCTCTATATAATAATGTTAAACTAATAACTTTATACTCTAGACTTCTCATTTATATAATCATAAACTTTTTTCTTATCATCCGCACGTAATAAAAAACTAATAAATACTTCATCTTCAATTAATCCCATAATTTTTGTAATCAAATCTACTTTCTTTTCCTCATCAGCAACAGCTAAAATAAATAAAATTCTTATATCAGTATGCTCCCCTATTTCAATTGGATCTATAAAAGTATTAATAGTAAAACCTGATTTTTTAACCATATTTTCTGACTTAGCATGTGGTATTGCAATTCCATCATCAACAACAATATATCCACCATACTTCTCTACATTCTTTATCATTGCATCAATATAACCTTCAGTTATCATCTCTGAATCTAACAAAGGTCTAGAACCTAATCGTATTGCATCTATCCAGTTACAACACTTCAAATTAAGTTGAATCTTATCTAAGGAAATTTCACTATATCGATTTATGATCTGGTTATTTTTAACATTAAAATAATCATTTAACTCATTCATAAGCTTATTCTTATCTTTAACTATGCAGTTCTTGTCAATGATCCCCATTATATCTTTAGGAATAATAATATTATTATTTTGTGGACTATATTTAATATATCCCTTTAATAACTCTATATCATAATCATTGAATATTGGAGATACAACTATATTTTTTACATTATATTTTTTCTCTATATTTAAGGTTGAAATAATTAAATCTATATTTTCACTTTTTATATACTTATCTATTGCATGAACTGAAGTTACTGCAATAATATTAACTTCAAAGTTACTTCTTATTTTTGATTCTAAAATTCTCCCTGTTGCAAATCCTTGTGAACATACAATAAGTATATTTTTTACTTTTGGAATTTTCTTTTCTTTATTTCTATTAATCGCTGCACAAATATATAATGTAATAAATCCAACTTCATCATCACTTAAACTACATTGAAATTTTTTTTCTAGAAATTCACAACATTTTTTAACTTTGCAAAAATCTTGACTATATGCTGATTTAATATTAGAAATTATCTCATTTTTTGTGTTAATTCTAAACTTTAATCTAAATACTAACCCCTTAATATGATTAATAAAGGATTCATATAAATCAGTATCCATTAATAAATGTTTTGAATATAATTCTTCAGCATTATTGCAAATTGTGTTCGCAATAGAACAAGCTAAAAAATAATCTTTAGACTCCAAAAAATCATGTGCATTTTTACTTACAGATACAATTATAGATGTCAAATATGCTATATCATCATCATTAATAATAACACCAAATTTCTCTAATAAGTTAATTGCTATCTTTTCTGCTGCATTATACTCCTTTTTATAATCTAAAGCTAAATTATTAAATTGATTATATTTTACTGTACTCTCTTCCTTACTTCGAGTTATTATCACAAAAACAGTAAATACAATACTCATAAAATCTTCATCAGTAAATATTCCAAATTCCTCTTCTAACTCTATAACTAATCTCTTTATATACTCTATTATTTCACTAGATAACTTTAATGACTTAACATTATCTAATATAGCACTATTTTCATTGCTATATATTTTTTCTAATGTTTTAAGAATATTATAATTATTACTACCTATAAGAACATCTGTCATTGCTCTTCTTATATCAATCTCATCTCCAATTACTAATATTCCTTTATTACTATACTTAATCATTTTTATATTATAATCAGCTAACCATTCTTTAACTTTTTTTAAATCTGAAACTATAGTACTTTTGCTAACATATAAAATTTCCTGTAGTCTTGAATAAGTACATTCTTTTTGTGAATTTAATAATTCATAAATAATAATACCTACTCTTTCTTCAATAGATAAAATATAAACATCCCTATCTATGTCATCTAAAATTTTTATAATTTTATTCTTTTCACTAAAATTTATTTTCAATGGCGAGTTAGATTTCTTTTCAATCTCACTTAAATTATTGCTTTTTAAGAAATCATTAATTGAATCTATATCATACCTAATCATTCTTTTCGAAACCTTGAACCTATCGGAAAGTTCTTCTACATATTTATCTTCTTCACTATTTATTAAATATTTTAAAATTTCGATAGACCTATTATTTAACATTTATTCCTCCAAAGCACATAATGCAAGGTCATAAATGACCTTGCAAAATTAAACTATAATTTTTTACATCGGTTCTCCATTATCATCAACATTATTGATAACTTTAGATTTAGTCTTCATAAAACTTGGTATTATTACTGCTACTATTAATAATACTACTAGTCCAACTACCCCAACTGAACCTATCCATTCATATACTTTACCAATTATAAGTCCTATAATACCAAAATCAAAATCACCAAATGTTGTATTTTGGAATCCTAAGTTGCCAAGTACAGGAAGTAATAATGCTGGTACAAATGTAATTAGTAATCCATTAACAAATGCTCCAACAATAGCCCCTTTTTTACCTCCAGTAGCATTTCCATAAATACCTGCTGTAGCACCACAGAAGAAATGTGGTACTAATCCTGGAATAATTAATACAGCACCTGCAACTCCTAAAATAAGCATTCCTATTACTCCACCTATAAAACTTGCTACAAACCCTAATACTACAGCTGTTGGTGCATAAGTAAAGAATACTGCACAGTCAACTGCTGGAATTGCATCTGGAATTATCTTTGTAGCAATACCTTGGAATGCTGGCAATAAGTCACCAAGAATCATTCTAACTCCTGCATAAACTACTGTAACACCTACAGCAAAATTCATTGCAGACATTAAAGCAAATATAATCATATTTTGTCCATCTGATAAGCTCTCAACAAATGTTGGTCCTGCCGCTATAGCTGCTATAACATAAAATACCATCATAGTTAATGCAGTAGAAATAGTTGTATCTCTTAAAAAGCTCCATTTTTCTGGTATTTCAATTTTCTCTGTACTATCTTCGGGTTTTCCAACCTTACTACCTATCCAAGCTGAAATATAGTATGCTAAACTTCCAAAGTGTCCCATAGCAACTTCATCACCATCAGTAACCTTTAATGTGTACTTTTGTCCAATAGCTGGCAATATAGCACTAACTAATCCTAAAACTATTCCACCTAAAGCTATAAGTAATCCTCCATCAAATCCAGCTGTTTGAAGTACAGCTGATAATAAACATGCCATAAAGAAACTATGATGTCCTGTTAAAAAGATATACTTAAACTTAGTAAATCTTGCAACTAATAAATTAACAATAAGTCCGACTAAAAGAATAGACATAGTTTCTACACCAAGTATTGTTTGAGCAACTGAAACAATTGCTTCATTATTAGGTATTACCCCTGTAATATTAAATCCTTCTTGTATCATTTCACCCAAAGGACTTAAATTTGTTGTAATGACACTAGCACCTGCACTTAACATTAGATATCCAAGAATAGGTTTCAAAGTTCCTGTCATAACTTTATTCGCTGGTCTCTTTAAAGCTATTAATCCTACAAATGCCATTAATCCCATTAGTAAAGCAGGTTCAGATAAAATATCTTTGAAAAACTGTAAAACACCTTGCATTATTAAAATCCCCCCTATTTTGTTAATTCTTTATATTTAATTTTAATAGCTTCTAATACATCCTCTTTAATTTTCTTTTTATTGATATAACTTCTAACAACAACAGTTTTATTTGAATCAAAATTCATTGCTAATTCTTTTACTGTTACAAATAAATCACATTGTTTTCCTACTGCTGCACTCAAATCACATGATTCAACATCCGCTTTTATACTATTTTCATCACATATTTCTTGAATCTTCATAGCTAACATTAAACTACTTCCTATTCCATTTCCACAAACAGTAATTATTTTCATTTTTATCACCCCTATTTATTATTTTCATAACATTTAATAAGCAATTCTATAAATTCTTTTTTACTTTTACAACTTGTAACCCTATCTACGATTTCATTATCATCTAAAATTAAACTTAAATCCTTTAATAATTCAATATGTGAATCATGTTCCTTTGCACATATTGCAAAAACCAATTTTACAGGATCGAACTCTTCATTCCCGAACTTAACAGGATTTTTTAGTAATATTACTGAAATACCAATATCCTTAACCCCGGCTTCTGGTCTTCCATGTGGCATTGCAATACCTGGTGCCATAACTATATATGCACCCATTTCTTCCACTGTTTTTATCATAGCATCAATATATTGTTCTTCTATTTTATTATTTTTAAGTAAAACACCACCTGCAACTTTTACAGCTTCAATCCAATTATCAACCTCTACCCCTATTTCAACAAAATCTTCATTTAATATTTTTTCTATCATTTTTTTACTCCTACAATATTGAAAATCCTAAGCTCTTTGCATCTTTATAAAAATCATTAACTGTTTCAACTGAATAGCTGTTTAAGTCTTTACCTACTAAATTCCATTTATTTAATAAATTGTTTTGAACTGTTATTATATGACATCCTGAATCATCAGCTTGAAATATGTTATAAAGTTCCCTACAGCTTGCCCATAGTATTTCAACATTATTATATTCTTTTGCCATTTCAACAGCCTCTTTCACAATACTTGTTGGGTCTACTCCAGTATCAGCAATTCTACCTGCAAATATCGAAATTATTGCTGGTGTATCTTTATTTAAGCAACTTAATATTTCATGTACTTGATTTATTGTAAATACAGCTGTTACATTCACTTTAATCCCTTGATTAGCTAGTTCTCTAATAACTTCACCTGTAAAACTACCTTTTGTATCAACTACAGGAACTTTTATATAAACATTTTTACCCCATGTAGCTATTTCTTGTGCTTCTTTTATCATTTTATCTTTTTCGTCTGAAAAAACTTCAAATGAAATAGGCATGTCCTTTATTTTTTCTAAAACACTTTTACTAAATTCTTTGTAATCTTTAACTCCAGCCTTTTTCATTAGTGATGGATTTGTAGTAAATCCTTTTACAAAACCTTTATTGTACTCTTCTATCATTGATTCTAATTGAGCACCATCTGCATATATTTTTACTTTCATTTCTTTAAACATTTATTATCAGCTCCTCTCTTCTATAGTTAAATTATATAACGTTTACATTAAATTCAAAAGCTTATATTATTTCCCTTCTATCAGGAAATTTTTTATAAGTTTGTTTCTTGTCTTAGTTACATCAAATTCTATTATTAAACTCTATAATCTAAGAACAAATCTATTTATATGTAATTATTGCTCTTAAACTCTTAATAAATATAATTTAAATATCAAATCAGCTACAAAAAACTCTAATATTAAACTATTAATCACTCATTTTCATTAATACTTACTATCTACAAAAAAAGTGACAAGCTTATACTTGTCACTAAGAAATTTCTAATTAATAATATTTGAATATTAGATTATTTCCTCTCTTTTCTTAAATATTACAAATGCTCCTCCTACAGTTAAAATCATACCTAAGAAAACAACGAAAGTGCTTGATACTACACTACCTGTACTTGGTAATCTATTTACAGTAGTATTTGTAGTACTATTATTTCCTGTTGTTATATTATTGTTACCTGCTCCTGGTTTCACTTCTACTACTGGTTTCTTATCCTCATCAGTCTTATTATTGGAATCATTTCCTGAGTCCCCTGCTCCAGCGCCACCTTCTCCAGAGCCACTGCCATTTTTATCAGTAACTTTTAAAATTGTTTTACTTAAAAGCTCATAATTATTTTCAAGAGTATATTCTGCCCCATTATAACATGCATCATGAAGTCCTATAGCTGTCATAATATACTCTCCTGGTTCAAATTCATCAGTTATTGATATTTTAATAGTAAAGCAACCTGATTTTCCATCTGCCTCAAAGTCATATCCTGCATAATACTTGAATGTCTCATCACCTATCTTAGTCCATATTGAATATCCATTAATATAATTCTTAAAACCAGAAAGATTATCACTTATCATAACTTTAACTATAAGTTCATCACCTATAACCCCATTACTTTTTTCAACTATTATATCATCTATAACAGGGCCTACTATATCTTCCTTTGGATTGTTACAAGTTATATCTAAAGGACTAAAATCATAACTTCCATCTACATAGACATTTTCATTCTTAAATCTTTCATCTGTTAACTTTACAGGTACAGTTGTTACTTTATCATCATTGTAACAGAAAGTTAGGAAAGAAACTTGATATTCACCACTTTTCATATATTCTAATGGTGTTGATTCTTCGGCATATAGTGTTGGAACTAAATTTATAGTATAAATATCTCCATCTTTAGTTATATTTCCTGTATTTAATTCTCCATTTTCATCAAATCCAGTTGAGCTAGTTAAATAAACATTTTGAAGTCCACACTTTAAGAACGCACCCATACTAGTTATTTCTTTATCAGATTTAATCTTAATAGTAGCTCCAAACTCATAACCATTAGTAGGATTATCTACTACTGAAAACTCTTCAAATGAATAATTTATAGATTTATAATTTTTAACCTCTATTGTTTTTCCTGTAAAATCATGCTCTTCAACAAATTCAATTCCTTCTGTAGATATAACATCTTTAAACTTCGGATTTATATAAGCTACCTTATCATCACCATAATTAGTATATGCAATAGCCTCTACTTTCCCAATTTCATAAATACCATTATCAAGTATTGAAGATTTGTCTACATACATGTTAAATTCATAGTTAGAACAATCTTCATAGTTATCATATATTATAAATTTACTAGGATCATCACTCTTCACCATAGTAACCTTAACATCATGAATTTTAGGACCTTGTTTAAATATTACTTTTATATAATTATTGTAATAATTTTTAAAATCATAGATGTTTCCATATGTTTCTACTATTTCTAATACAGCAGGTTGTTTAACTACCTCTAATTCATCTTCGATATTATCTTCTACTAATTCCGCTTTCTTAACTTCTTCTGTTGCAAATTTTACATTACTTTCATTAAGTTCCTCTGTAGCATAATTTACCTCTAAACTTTGTTCTCCTTCTGCATAGACAGCTTTATAATTGCCAATACATGTAACTATAAATGTTATTACAATGATACTCGCAATTGATTTTCTAGCTCTTTTCACGAACATACCCCCAAACATTTTTTATATTACGTTTAATTGTATGACCATAAACTTTTTTATTCATAAAAATTTTTAAATTTTAGATATAAATATTTTAGGTAATACTACTAAAATAATAAAAAAATAAGGAAGTGAAAACTATGTTAAGTTACTACCTAATGCCTCACCCTCCAATTATCATTCCCGATATAGGAAAAGGTAACGAAAACAAAGCAATAAACACTATAAAAGCATGTGAGGAGGTAGGTAAAAAAATAAACCAACTCTCTCCAGAAACAATTATAATAATAACCCCACATGGAACAGTATTTAGAGATGCAATTGCCATAATAACATCCAAAACCCTAAGTGGAGACTTAAAAAACTTTAATGCACCAAATATAAAATTCAACTTTGAAATAGATACTACCCTTACATCAAAAATTATAGAAAATGCTACAAAAGAAAATATTCCGGTAGTCACCTTAGATGAAAAAACCTCTAATTTATACAATATTGATTTAGAGCTTGATCATGGTGCAATGGTTCCTTTGTACTTTCTAAAAAATTCAAAAACCTTTAAATTAGTCCACATAACATATGGAATGCTATCACCTTTAGAACTTATGAACTTTGGTAGATGCATAAAAAATGCAGTTAATGACTGCAATAAAAAAGCTGTCTTCATAGCCTCTGGTGACTTATCTCATAGGCTTACTGTAGATGGACCATATCCTTATACTCCTGCTGGAAAAGAGTTTGATGAAAAGCTAATTAATATTTTACAAAATAACAACTTAAAAGACTTATTTACAATAGATAAATCTTTAATAAGAGAAGCTGGTGAATGTGGATTACGCTCTTTATATATTTTAGCTGGAGCAATAAATAGTAATAATATAAACTCTACCCTTTTAAGTTATGAAGGACCTTTTGGAGTTGGCTATGGAGTTATGGAATTTAAAGAAAAAAGTCTTGAAAGTAACAATTCTTCTAACAATAACTATAATGACAGCACTCAAAATAGTAGCTTAAAAGATACATCTGAAGATTTATATACTAAAATAATTAATAATAAAGAAAATGAACATAAAAGACGAATTAAGGAAGGCTCTGTTTATACTAGATTAGCTAGAAAAAATCTTGATTTATACTTTAATGAAGGTAAATTAGTTTCCTTAGATGATATAAATGATGAAAAATTATTAAATGATAAAAAAGGAGTTTTTGTTTCTTTAAAAATAAATGGTGACTTAAGAGGATGTATTGGAACTATTTCACCTACAACAGATACAGTTGCAGAGGAAATTATAAGAAATTCAATAAGTGCAGCTGTAAATGATCCTAGATTTTCACCACTTAGAAAGGAAGAGCTTAAAGATATTGATATTTCTGTAGATTTATTATATCCACCAGAGGAAACAACCTTTGATAAATTAGATCCTAAAACTTACGGTGTTATAGTATCTTGTGGTAATAAAAGAGGTTTATTATTACCTAACCTTGAAGGCATAAATACTGCAGAAAAGCAAGTTTCTATTGCTAGAGAAAAGGGAAATATATCTCCAAATGAGCCTTATACTTTGCAACGCTTTAAAGTTGAAAGATTTAAAGAAATTGAAGATGGTGATTAATATGAAAAAAGAAGCCTTATTTTATGAAACAATTGATAATTACGTTAACTGTAAACTTTGTCCTCATAGATGTAACCATTTAACTGAAGGACAAAAGGGAATATGTAAAGTTCGTGAAGTTCATAAAGATAGTGATGGAAGTCTTAAATTATATAGCTTAAATTATGGTGAGGTAACATCTCTTGCTATGGACCCTATAGAAAAGAAGCCTTTATACAACTTCTATCCAGGGACTTATATTCTTTCTATAGGTTCATTTGGTTGCAACTTTAAATGCTCCTTTTGTCAAAATTACAGCATTTCCCAGGAAATAGCTCCAAGTAAATATATTTCACCAGATGAAATGGCTAATATTTCTTTAAATCTTGAGAATAACTTAGGTCTTGCCTTTACTTATAATGAACCTAGTATTTGGTATGAATATGTTTATGATGTTTGCAGAAAAATTAAATCATTAAATAAAAATCATAAGACTGTACTTGTAACTAATGGATATATTTGTGAAGAACCTTTAAGAAAGCTTTTACCTTATGTTGATGCATTAAACATTGATTTAAAAGGTAATGATGAATATTATAAAACTCTTTGCTTTGGTGCATTAAAAGAAGTTGAAAATTCTATAAGGATTGCCAATGAATTTGGCTGCCATATTGAAGTTACTACACTTTTGATTCCTAATGAAAATACTGATGATATTACTTTAAAAGAGCTTGATGAATTTTTATCTTCAATTAATAAAGATATTACACTTCATTTATCAAGATATTTTCCAAGATATAAAATGGATTCACCTTCAACTCCATTAGATGATATAAAACATGCTTATAAATTTTTAAGCAAATACTTAAATAATATTTATTTAGGAAATCTATCTAATGAAGAGCTTAGGTATTGTTTAGAAGATTAAAATTATAAGATGCTTTCAGCCTTTGCTTTATGTTATTCAAATTTAAGAGAAAAGTATATGAAAGATAAAATAATTGATTATGTAATAATTATGTACTATATGTTACAAACAAAAACTATAGCATTAACTGCTATAGTTTCCTTCAATATTAACTTTAATTTGGTATTTGTGCATCTAAGGTATTATATAACTCCAAAAACTTCTCTATCTTTTCTTGTTCTATTTCAGTATTTATAATTAATCTCTGAATGCATTACCTCTATTCACTCTACTTTTACTAACATCAATTATATAATTAATAAGCCTATCTTTCTTTTTCCATCTACTACAAGAATTCGTATTATCCATTTCATAAAACTTAATAATATTTTTCAAATCAATAACTTCAAGTTCTGAAAGCTTGTTTCTTAATTCCATTTCACTATTACTTATAAGCAACAATGGATTTAATTTAGCTTCAATAATAACTTTTTTCTTAACCTTCTTTTTAGGTTTATCTTCTCCCCCTAAAACAACCTCAATTTTCTTTTTAAACTCATCATTGGTTTTCATCTCTTCCATAATTACATTAAATAATTCTTTTAACTTCTTCTCCATAAATTCACTCCATAGCTTCAATTATTTCTCTTGCTAATGCTATAAAATTATTAACTTGTCCTCCATATCCCCATTTTTGCCTTACAGTAGATTTATTTATATATTCAGCAGCACTTGCAATGCTATCGTTTTCTTTAAATATAGTATTAAATACTTTACAATCTACTTCTTCCTGTAATTTCTTTATAGTCCTTCTATGAACTGGTGATTGCTCTCTATATTTAGTTATAACTATTCCTAAAGGCTTTATATCTCTTTCTAATTCCTTAGAATATTTCTTTACTCTACTAATTATTTGAGGAATTCCATATGTTGATAAAATATCTGGTATAGTTGGTATAATATAAACATCTGATACCTTCAATCCATTCCTTGTTATTACTCCTAAATTTGGAGGACAATCTATTAATATATAATCATACCTTTCTTTAACTTTTGATAATTGCCTTCCTAGTAAATCAACTGGCCTAATAGTTGAAAAAATTCCCCTTGGAGTTTTTATTACATCTTCTTGTATATCTATTAATTCTAAGCTTGATGGTAAAAGATCCACTAACTTTACTTCATCAATATTAGAAACTCCTTTCAATATTGCTTTATTAATATCAAATATTTTTTCACTTTTAGGATATACTCCTTCATAAAATAATTGAGCTATAGTTTGCTTGTCCTTATTTACTTCAAGCCATTTTTCTTCCCCAATTAACATAGTTGTTGCATTTGTTTGTGCATCTAAATCTATAACTAATACTTTCTTATTAAATTCTGTTGATAGAACTTGAGCTAATCCAACTGTAGTTGTAGTTTTTGCAACTCCACCCTTTAAATTTATTATAGAAATTATCTTAGCCATCTTTCCCCCATATACTCTTCCTTTACTTATATATATTAACTTCATATAAATTTATATAACTATATTTTTAAACAATTAATGCTAAATCATATTAAATTATTAATAAAACATGGCAATCCTTTCTACAATTCTAAATACAAAATCAGCTATACCCCCTTATAGCTGATTCCATATTAAATGCCTCTAATCAAACATAAGCCTTCCCCAACACCAAATTCACAGCATCACTTACCCTCTTCTCAGACTCAGCAATCCTGCCAATAATATCAGGCTCAATATAACTACTAGGCACAAAATCACAACAAACATATACAATAACATACCAAGATAAAACCCTATAAAGAACCCTACAAACCATCAAAGAAGTTTCAAAAACACCCTCAAGCTCATCATGAATGGCCCTATTCCCAAAAACCCTTAAAGTATGAAAAGCTCTATAAACATCATCCCTAAAAAAATCCTGCCTTTCAAGCAAATTAATCTTATCCTTTTGATTCATTTCATCAGTACCAGTAATACCTTCAATCAAAATAATATTCTTAACAACTCGCTCACCAATAGCTCTAGACTTTAAAATAACAGTAAAAGAATCAACCAATAACATCTTATCAATACTTTCAATTAACGATGCCAAATACTTATCCCTTTCACTAATAACACTTATAATATCACTAAACATAATATAACCTCCCCTAAAAATCACTTACTCTAGAATACCTTCCATGCCACCTTAATGCGCATGTCCCCCTATCTCCATGCCTATTTTTAATAATAACTGCATTCATACATTCTGGATTATCATCTGCATTTTTAGAATTATATTTAAGCTTACCTTGATTAAATAAATTTTCTCTATACATTTTGTCATCAAGCTTAACGTTTCTATAAAGACCTATTACCTGATCGCTATCTTGCTCAATTCTAGCACTATCTTGAATATCACTTGAATCTATTTTTTCAACTGCATTGTCTCCCACCTTTTTATCTATAACCCTGTTAGCTTGAGCCATTAAAACAACACAAATGTCCTCTTCCATTGCTAAAGACTTTAACATGCCACTTATTTTACCTAATTTATTAGTCAGCATATCTCTATCAGTAAAATCTATATATTTATTTATATAATCAACAAACACCACATCTAATGAATTTTGAAGTTTATATACCTTTATTTCATCAATAAACTTTTCAAAGTCTGTTTCAGTAGAAACATAAAATTTATTATTTATGACTTTTGTCATGAATTTTGCAATACTCTCTTTATCCTCTTTTAAGATAGTATCTTCATCAATAGCCTTAGCTGAAAGTGAAAGCCCACTAGCCACTATCCTATTAAAAACTTGATTTCTTGTCATTTCTGCACTTCCATAAAAGATTTTATGACCTTTTAAAGCCATATTTGCTGCAAGTTGTAATGAAAATGTTGTTTTACCAACACCACTTCTAGCAAATACAGTAACAAGTCTTCCTTTTTGAAAATTCCCCAAATATTTATCTAAATAAGTAAGTCCAGACTTCATTCCTTTATCTCTATTTTCATCATAAAGCCAGTTTATATAATCATCATATTGCTTATCTATATCAAGCTCCTTTTTTATATTGCATTTATGGACCTTAACCTTAACACCTTCAACTTCACTTTCAATTTCTTCTAGTGACATATCTGAATTTATTTTGTCTTTCATTTCAACATAAAGATGTCTTTTGTAATTATTCACAAGCATGTCCAACTTAGTATTAAAGCCTATATCACTTGCACTACATGTGTATATTTCTGTAACATAAGTTACTCCATCCATATCTCCAATTCTTTTTTTATGATGCTCTAAAAATGTTATAAGATCTACTTCTAGCTTATTTGCAACCATATCTAAAATCCCTAAATAGATATTCATATGCTTTGAGTATAAAAACATCTCTGGCTTTATTTTTTCTCTAGCCTTTAGCATAAGATTATTATTTTTAAATATAGACCCCAAAAGCTCCTGCTCTAACACAATTTGATTATTAGTTAACATCTCTCATTACCCACCTTATAACTTATTTTTTTATAAACAAAGCCTGTCCATATTGGTTAATCTATATATTTTTCTATATCAAAATCTTCAGGAAATATGGAATTACGCTTAACATTTTTTTGCTTTGCCTTGTAATCAAGCCATATATCACCATCTTCCATAAACCTATTAACTCCATTGCTTCTAGATAAAAAGCTTTTTAAAATCCAAGCATAGTTGTAGTAATGATCGCTTTTATATACAACACCAAAGTTTTCTATGGCATTAATAATATCCTCTTCATTATGCTCATTTAATGCATTAGCTATTGCACTTTTATTGTCGTCAGTTAGTATTTTCTCATTGTTTATATTTAGTTTGTTCCAAGCATTAAAAATATATATATATAATTTATTATTATTATTAATATATTTATTATTAATATATCTATCATCATTTTTGCTAGCACTAGCTGAAACATTAGTATTTTCAGACCTTCCAGCGTTATTTTCTTTACTTAAAGCACCTGGTCTTGAAATTATACTAGTGTCTCGTGGAGTATAGGTACCTGTATCTCCTGAAGTATAGGTACCTGTCCTTCCCTTAGTACTAGTATCCTCTGAAGTATAGGTACCTGTACTTGTAGAAACACTAGTATCCTCTGGAGTATAGGTATCTGCACTTAGATTCCTAATGTTATTCTCTGAAGGATAAGTACTTACACTTGTAGAAATACTATCATCTTCTAAAATGGAATCTTCTTGTAAAGAGCAGCTATCTTCTGATAAAAAGCCATCAATATATTTAATAACTTTATATTGATTTACTTTACCTATACTTTTTATTATTTCTATATATCCCTTCTTTTCTAAAGACTTTATAATATTTAAAACTGTTTTCTTTCCTTTGCATTCAAATACCTCTAACAATGTTTTAATAGACATTGCAATAGCATCCTTCCCCTTAATAGTATTTGTTATAAACATTAAAAGCATATACCTTTCATCTTTATCAATATTGGTATCACTAAATATATTAATCATCATTTTATCTGTACAAATCATCTTAATTACCTCCAAAACTCTTTTTTATTTTTAGGCTGGCTATATTATTTTGCCAGCCTATAATTTATATTTTTATTCCCATAAAAGTGAGAAATCGTACTGATGTAAAAACTTATTTACAGTTGTGCCATATATAGAGCTTTCCATTAAATTTGGTTGAACCACTGCAAGTGTTAAACATTTACATTCAAAACTTGATAAATACTTATTTATGATTCCTATTCCTAACAATTGACTTTCTTCATGATCAAAAGCAAATATATGATGGAATTCAAATGGTAGTATACTTATCACTTCTATTGTTTGTTTTCCAATTAATACAACATCGCAGCTTTTATCTATAAATTTATTCTTATAAAGAACTTCTACTTTTTCATTAAATATTATTTTAACCTCTTCATTACTTTCCATATTTTCTATTCTGTCTATTATCATTTCAAAAGCTGTCATTGATAACATTTCTGTAAAATCTGAATACCCATTAAGCATTGTTAAATCTAAAAGCATATTTTTATACTCTTCATCCCCTATAACCTTATAGTTTTTCTTTAACTTTAATATTGTTAAATCTTTAATGTATTCACTATCAAGTTTTGATGCTAAAAAATTATTATTCATGGTATCCCCCCACTTTTCCTTAACTTATTGTTAAGGTAATTTTTGATTATATAAGAATTATAAACCTTCAATGTTGCAAAAATATGGATTTTTATCTCTTTAACACAATAATTTTGTTAATTTTCACAACATTTAGAAAATGTATAAAATTGTCTTTTATTATATGTAATTAAATGGTAGAATTATTATTATTTACAATTATGCTGTTTTTTTAGGGGGAGAAATTTTATGAAAGAAACTATTTTACTAATTGACGATAATGTTACTGATTCACGTGAACTTACTAAAGAATTAAAGATTAATGGATTTAATGTTATTTACTGCGATAATGGTGAGGCTGGAATTGAAGCACTAGAAAATAATAAGATAAGTTTGATTCTTTTAGATATGATCATGCCTGAAATGGATGGACTTACTTTTTTAAGTGAGCTTAAAGCTAGAAATTATAATACACCAGTAATAATGTTTACTTCTATAAATCATAATATAGTTCAACAAAGATGTTTTAATATGGGGATAAATGATTACGTAGTTAAACCTTGCTATATTGGCTTTTTAATTAAAAAAATACGTTGTGTTCTAGAAGAAAAAATTAAAATTACAGAACTTAATAATAAATTATGGATATATGAAAATATAAAAGTTAACTTTTCTACAAGACAAGTATTATGGAATGATAATGAAGTTTCTTTAGGAAAAACACGACTAGAAATATTAAAACTTCTTATAAATAACAAAGGTATAGTTTTAAGTAGAGAGCAAATTATAAATTATATTTGGGGAACGCATTGTAAAATTAACGATAGGACTGTTGATTCTCATATAAGTAAAATAAGAACAGCTTTAGATTTGAATTGTTTGAAATCGATACCAGGATATGGTTATATTTTAGATTGCTAAAATAAAAAAATGAAGGAATAAGAATTACACCAAGGTAACCCTTATTCCTTCTTATATAATCTGTATAAAACTACTAGAGCTTATACAGTAAATTTAGTAACTTGTCTTGCAACAACTTGAGCTGATTCTTTAGTAATATATGCTCCATTTTTATTTTGGAAGACATTATTTTCAATAATACTATCCATTATTTCTAAGGCTTCATCACTAGTTATTCCGCTTTTTACATCACTAATGGAAACATTAGATTTTTCTCCACTTTCGGCTATAAATGTCATTGTTAATGTATATTCCATACTTTACACTTCCTTTCTTTTTATTATTGATTAGTAAGTTGAGATACTTCAGTTATATAAATATAACCTGTATTCTTCTTAAGTATTGGTGCAATCTTATCTGCAACTGCCATAACTTTATTTGGATCAGCACCTGGTACTAAGTTACCTAACTTCTTTTTTGTAAATTTAGGATTGCCCTCTTTATCAACAGAAGTTTCTACCTCTATTGATAGTACTGTGCTTTCAAGTTCTTTATTTGCCATTGTAAATTCCCCCTTTTTTATTTTTTAGTTTTGTTGCCTTACACTTATTACATATACTGCTTTAGAATGTTTTTGCATTTAAAATAAAATTTATTTTGGGGGATTTGTTTTAATTTTACTTCTTTTGGTATACAATAAATGTGATTGTTGATGAACAATGGTATTATAATGCGAAATAGTAATATGTAAAGTAATATATAGATAATATAGTCTAAAGTTTGGATGGTGATATTATGAATAATATATTTTTAAAAGAACCTTGGTTAAAATGGGCAATTGAGATACAGAGTATTGCACAATGTGGATTAACATATACAAAAGATATATATGATAAAGAACGATATGAGCAATTAAGAAATATTGCAGCTGAAATGTTAAGCTATAAAACAGATATTCCTATTGATAAAATAAAAACTTTATTCTGTAATGAAAGTGGTTATCAGACCCCTAAATTAGATACTAGAGCAGTAATTTTTAAAGATGAAAAAATATTACTTGTTCGTGAGAACAACGGATTATGGTCACTACCTGGTGGTTGGGTAGATGTTTTAGAATCAATAGAATCAAATACTATAAAAGAAGTAAAAGAAGAATCTGGGCTTGATGTTACTGCAAAAAGAGTTATTGCTATTCAAGATAGAAATAAACATAATAAACCGTTATATCCTTATGGAGTGTGTAAGGTTTTTGTTGAATGTGAAGTTACTGGTGGAGAATTTATTGAAAATATAGAGACTATAGAGATGGATTATTTTTTAGTTGAAAACCTTCCAAATCTTTCTGAAGAAAAGGTTACATCTAAACAAATAGAAATGTGTTTTGAAGCTAAAAATAATCCAAATTGGCAAGTAATGTTTGACTAATATATAGATGTATTTAATGGGAGAGATATATGATAAAAGCAGTTATATTTGATTTAGATGGTTTATTAATTGATAGTGAGATAGTTTCATATAAAATCTATAAAGAAATATTAAACCAATTTGGACATAGCTTTTCTATTGAAGAATACGCTCAAAATTTTACCGGAAAAACAGAAGTTAAGAATGTTACAAATTTAATAGATACATATAATTTACCGTGGACTGTTGAGGTAGGATTAGAGAACGTATTAAAAGTTGAAGATAAGTTTATTAATGAAGGTATTGATTTAAAGACTGGAGTTAAAAAATTATTAACGTATTTAAAAGATAACAATTTAAAAATTGCTATTGCTTCATCAAGTACAAGAGATAGAGCATTAACGATATTGAGACAGCATAACATTGTTGGATACTTTGATGAATTTGTATTTGGTAATGAGGTTGAAAAAGGAAAACCAAACCCAGATATTTTCTTAAAAGCTTGTGATAAAATTTCAGAAAATCCAGAAGAGTGCTTAGTTTTAGAAGATAGTGAATCAGGAATTCAAGCAGCATATTCAGCTAATATTCCAGTAATATGTATACCAGACATGAAAGTTCCAAATCAACGTTATTTGAATATGACAAAAGCAGTATTATCTTCATTAGAAGAAGTTATTTATTACTTATAGAGTAGATTTAATGAACAATTTTAATATATTACGAAGTATAAGACGATTTGATTTTTAAAATGCTCGATAAATTTATAATTTAACACTTATAGTAGTTTTAGTTATAAGTATTACCACATTAAGTATATTGATAGGAGGAGCAATGGTGAAAAAATTTAAATGTAACAAATTAGGGTTAGGAAGTTTATCATTGTTTTTATGTATATATTCGATTTTTATTCTTATATTATCTGTTCCATATTTAAACAACATAAAGATAGGATTACTTTAATTTCTATTCAAAAAGGATGTCCATTTGGACATCCTTTTTTGTTATGCTAATTTCAACACTATTTTAAAACAAAACCATTATTTTACCTAATAAGAAGCTATTACATCTTAATCATTTCCTATATATATATCAGAAAACTCTATATTCATTCTCTTAACCAAATCATGATAATCATTATTAAAATATACCTTATCAATATTACTATCATCACTTAAAATCTTTACAGGTAACTTTATTATAAACTCACTTCCAACACCTAACTCACTTTTAACTTCTATAGTTCCCCCCTGTATTTCAATTAAATCTTTTACAAGCGATAATCCTATTCCACTACCTTCAGTAGACTTATTAAACCTATTTTCAACTTGCCTGAACCTTTCAAATATATACATTAATTTATCACTTGGTATCCCCACTCCAGTATCTTTTACTGTTATAACAAAAGTATCATTACAATCGTTTAGCAATACTTCTATTTGCCCCTGTGCCTTATTGTATTTTATACTATTTGAAAGGAGATTAAGCATTATTCTCTCTAGCTTTTCTAAATCAAAAGCCATTATTTTTTCTTCAACATCAGTATCAAAAATTAAATCTATATTATTTTGTTTAGCAAAGTCTGCTACTGACATTGAAATATTTTCTACAAAACTCACTATATCATAATTTTTAGGGTTATATTCATAATATCCACATTTCATTCTTGTAGACTCAATTAAATTATCAACCAACTTTAATAATCTTTTGGAGTTTTGGTCTATTATATCTATATACTTATTTAAGGAATTTCTTTTTTCTAAAACTTCCTTTTCAACACTTTTAATTAGTTGCAATGAACCAAAAATTAAATTTAAAGGAGTTCTTAATTCATGAGATATATTTGCAAAAAACTCTTGTTGCATTTTTTCAATTTCTCTTCTATGAGTAACATCTCTTCCAGTTACAATAATCCCCACTAAATTTTTGTAACTATCCAAAAATGGCTCTTTAATAACTTCAAATTCTCTAACCTGTCCATCAATAGTAATTTCTTCATTATATATTTTTCTCTTTTTCTCTTTAATTACTTCTAAATCTGATTTTTGTATACTAGCTTCTATTTCACTTAAACCATATATGTTAGAGCTACTCTTCCCTATAACATCTTCACGTTTAAGTTTAAGATCTTTTAAAAAACTATCATTACAATCTAAATACACACCATTCATATCTTTAAAAATTATATGTTCTAGGCTATCATTTACTATTTTAGTCATTATACCACCATCATATATTTTTTCTAATTTCCCTATAACACTTTCAAAAATTCCTATAATACCTATAACCTCACCATTACTATATATTGAATATCTATTTAATATATATACAGTATTATTTAATGTACTAATCTCTTTACTATATGGTTGCTTTGAATCAATGAAGGTTTTAGCTGCATTGAAGTATAAATCTCCATTCTCTTTTGAATATACATCAAAGTCTGTTAATCCATACATATCAAGATTTGGATGCCCTTCATATTCATTATATAAATCACTACTATACATGTATCTATTTTCTCTATCTTTTATAAAGAAAATATTACCTAGCTCATTAATTTCATCAAAAATTTTCTTTTCTATACAATGCTCTAAATAAAAAGCAAAATATTTTTCATCTATTTTTTGTATAGTAATGCTAATAAAATTCACTAAACTCCTAATATATTTAGTGCATACTATATTATCATTCTCTATACTCTCTATCCTATTTATAAAGTTCTTATCATCTTTAAATTCTGGTAAAACATCAAAGAAATCTTTATGGATAAGCTCATCAGAAGTTTTATTAAAAAATGAAAGTGCTTCGTCATTAATAAATTCTATCTTCATTGTAGTATTCTTATCTTTGTTTAATTCATACTTTATAAACAATATTGGCTTAGGTATTTTTCTAAAAACATCTTTATAATTTACCATGCTTTCCTCCACATTATTAACCTATTATTGTATTTTTCTTATTTACTATCTATATTAATTTCTTATGAATCTACATTTAGGAAACCCACTACAGCCTATAAAACTTCCATTCTTTCCATTTCTCATTACAAGCGCCTTGCCACACCTAGGACATATGTTATTTTGTATCTTTTTTTCTCTTTCACTTAAATTACTTTTTATATTATGTACATGCTCTTTTCTTACATCTTTAGAATCAATATTAAACATAAGTAAATCATAATATATCCTAGTTACCATATCTATTGACATTACAATAGAATTACAACTTCTTATATAGTCAATAACATTATTATCATACATAACTGGCGATTTCGTATTAACCTTTAATGTAGCCCTATTAGTAAAAACCACTATTGGATTAATATTAGTACTACTATCAAGGCTTAATCTTTCCCTTATTGATAATACGTGTCCATAATTTTGTTTTATAGGATTTCTAAATTTTCCTTTATTCTTATAAATTACTTGTGTCCAATTTTCATCATTTTCACTACCAAATATTAATCCTTTATAATTTTTTGTTTCTATCACAAAAATTCCATATATAGAAATAACAACATGATCTATTTGTGTAGTACCTCTTTCTGTTCTTATCATCAAATTATTTATAACTTTGTATTTTGTATTATCTAAAGTTGATAGTATATTAGCTACTCTTTTTTCGCCAACATTACCTTTAATTTTTGCACCATTAAATTTAATAATTAACATTATAATTATTAAAATTATAATTATCCCCAAAACTACCCCTCCTTTATTTTTACTTATTTTTATTAATTATAGCAAATATCATCACTTCACTTTGTCGAAATAAGTAATAAGATATAAATATATTTTTAAACAAAAAAATGCAATAATATTATCATATTAAACTGATAACATTATTGCATTTTATGGATAATAATATATTCCTTTTTAGTATATCCAACTTCATAATCAATATATTTATTTCTATTTAATCATTACATCTTGCCAATTATTTGAATTACTTAATATTTCAGCTGAATCTCCTAAGAATACTTTGCTAGCTTCCTCATCATTCATTAAAGTATATCTAAACCAAGCTGTCATATAGCCATCAGCATAAAGGAGCATGTCCCCATGATCAGTATTTTTTCTTCTTGCCATAACTGATTTAATATCACTATTTAAATTCATATAATTTTTAACCATAGAATCTAGCGGTGCTATTGTTTCAGCATCAGCCTTACCTGTACCTGCTACCATAAAATAAGGTATTGATATTTTGGTTACATCATAATTCCATTCAAGAGCATTAGCTAATTCAATCGATGTTGTACTTGCAGTATAAATTGATGTAAATACATTACTATTATCAAATTCAGTTACAGCATTTATTGCTCCTACACCTCCTTGTGAATGTCCTGAAATTCCTACATTTGCTGTATCTAATTTATTAAAAAATATACTTTCTTCATTACTATTTAATGATAAAATATAATCTAATGTAATTGATGAAGATTTAGCGCTTGCAGAATTAGCATCATCGTTTCCTATTACTACAAATCCCCAAGAAGCTAAATGCTCAAATGTTGCTCCATACTTTTGATATCGAACCCCTGCCCCATTTGCAAATACGTTAATCATTTTTATTTAATTTTCTTCAAATATATAAATATTTATTTAAAATTAAAATTTATCAAACTAACTCTTTAATTTTCTAAATAAATCTAACTAAATCTCTTCATTTTTAACTTTGACTTTCTTTGATTTTAATCTTATAATGTACTTGTATAAAGAGATAAGAGAAGTAATAAATAAAGAATAAACTTCTCACACTGAAAATTCAATTAAGCTTAGCAAAAACTACTTTTGAACTTTCACAAAATTAATTTGTTAAATGAACTTCATTCCTAACTATTACTTTAGGGAGTAAGTTCAATTAGCTAAATTAAAATTTAGAATTTTAGTATAAGGAGGTCTTTGTATGTTTGGTTTAGTACCTTTTAAATTTAATAATGGAGAAAATAATAGAGGATTAACAATTAATGACATGTTCAATGATTTCTTTAATGATGATATGTTATCAAAATTTAATTCTAGTGGAAGTTTCAAGACTGATATAAAGGAAACCCCTGAAGAATACATTGTTCATGCTGAATTACCTGGTGTTAAGAAAGAAGATATAAAAATTGATTACAATAACAACTATTTAACTATTTCTGCAACTAGAAATAATGAATCTGAAGAAAAGAAAGATAATTATATAAGACGTGAAAGAAGCTATGGATCAGTTTCAAGAGGATTCTATATTAGCAATGTAAATAAAGATTCAATTAAAGCTAAATTTGATAATGGCGTTTTAAATATTGAGTTACCTAAAAAGGAATTAACTGCAAATAATAGTACTCAAATTTTAATTGAATAGCCCAATTAATAATGACTCCAGAAAGAAGATGATTCCATTGTTTTAATAAAATCAAAACAGCTACAAAATAAACTATTGTAGCTGTTTTTTCGTTAAGTTCTATCCTAGCATCCTTCAAGACTTATCTTATAAAGTTCGTAAATACTGCTGGCTCCACTGTTGGAAGTTCTAAGCCTTGCTTCATTGCAATTTCCTTACACTTTAATGCAAAAGCCATGTTTCTTCCTAGGACCCTCATATTCATCAGCCCTTCTTTATCTTCCTGCACTTGCTCTGGTGCTGCTCCATGTACCATATTCCAGTATTTTGCCGTTATTATAGGCATTTCTTGAATTGCAAAATACTTATTCATTTGGTCAAAAGTTGCTGTTGTTCCTGCTCTTCTAGCTGAAATTACACATGCTGCAGGTTTCAACCTAAAGTTCTTATTTCCCTGACCTCCAATTTCTGAATAAAATAAACGATCCATGAATGCAGTCATATTTCCACTTGCTGAAGCATAATGTACTGGTGTTCCAAATATAAACCCATCAGCCTTTTTTGCTTTTTCATGTATTACATTTACTACATCATCAAATGCACACTTTCCTGTTTTTACGCAGGATTTACAAGCAATACATCCACCTATTGGTTTATTTCCAATCCAGCAAATTTCAGTTTCAATTCCTTCATTTTGTAATGTCTTTGCAACTTCACTAAGTGCTACAAATGTGCATCCTTCTTTATGAGGGCTTCCATTAATTAATAATACTTTCATTTTTTATATACTCCTTCTCCCTTATCATTCTATACATACCTTTTTATTAAGCTATTTTACAATTTTAGTTCCACCAAATACCTCAGACATTTTTATACTTGACAGTGCCTCATCAAGATTTTTGATTTCTTCCTTGGTTAGCTGTATGTCAGCTGCTTTTGCATTTTCTTTAAGTCTCTCTAACTTTGTTGTTCCTGGTATTGGTGAAATATAATCCTTCTTACAAATCATCCACGCTAATGAAATCTGTGCTGGTGTTGCATTCTTTTCAGAAGCCATATCCCATAACAACTGAAGCAATTTTTTATTTTGTTCATATGCTTCCTCTTTAAACTGAGGCATCATACTTCTATAATCCGTCTTAGGATCAAATTTTGAGTTTTTATCATATTTACCTGTCAAAAATCCATTTGCCATAGGTGAAAATGGAACGAATCCTATATTCAACTCCTCTAAAACAGGAAATAAAACTTCATTTTGTCTTGCCATCATGGAATAACGATTTTGTACTGCTGTAACTGGACAGACAGCATGTGCTCTACGAATAGTATCTTCAGTTACTTCAGATAAGCCCCAATGATTAATCTTCCCTTCCTTTATAAGTTCTGACATCACACCTGCAACTTCTTCAACTGGCACATTAGGATCTTGTCTATGTTGATAATACAAATCTATATTATCTATACCTAATCTCATAAGTGAATTTTCCACAGAAGAACGAATTGTTTCTGGTCTAGAATCCGGAATAAGTGGCTTATTTACTTCTTTACTGTTCATATCAAAATTAATTCCAAACTTTGTTGCAATAACTATTTTATTTCTAAATGGTTTTAATGCTTGCCCTACAAGTTCTTCATTGTCATGTGGATTTTCTGGTGTTCCATACACCTCTGCAGTATCAAAGAATGTATATCCCATGTCTACTGCTTGTGCAAGAAGTTCTGTCATTTCTTTCTTATTAGCTGGATTACCATATCCATGGCTCATACCCATGCACCCTAATCCTACTGCTGATACTTTTAAATCTTTTCCAAGTACTCTGTATTTCATTTATTTCACTCCTATTCCCATTTCATATGCTTCTTGTATAAATAAATCTGAATCGCCCTTTTTTCTTGAACTTCCTGATAAGATCAAAATATTTTTGCTCATTTTATTGCTGCTTTACTTTTATATATCTAAATATTTTTTGAAAATAAAGAGAGCCCATTTTCAGCTCCCTTTATCACCCGAATAATTTAATTATGAATTTTCATATTGTTTAACATCTTCACAAATTCAGGATTGCTATGGTCTACAATTTCACTGTGTCCGATATCCATCTTTGCAATTACATCCATATCTTCCTTACTAAGTTCAAAATCCCAAATGTCAATGTTTTGTTCCATACGATTCTTATGAACAGACTTTGGAATAACAACAACACCTCTTTGTATGTTCCAACGAAGAACTACCTGTGCTGCAGTTTTCCCATATTTCTTACCAATGGCAGTTAACTTTTCATCTGTAAATATTCCATGATTTCCTTCTGCAAAAGGTCCCCATGCTTCTGGTTGTACTCCATACTCTTTCATAACTTTCAATGCATTTTCTTGTTGGAAGAATGGATGTAATTCCACTTGATTTACTGCTGGTTTTACTTCTACATTTAAACATAAATCTACTAATCTTTCTGGATAGAAATTACATACACCAATTGCTTTAATCTTTCCATTACGATATGCTTCTTCCATAGCACGATATGCACCATAATAATCACCCATTGGCTGATGGATTAAATATAGGTCAATATAATCAAGTCCCAATTTATCAAGTGATGTTTCAATTGCTTGCTTTGCTCCTTCGTAACTTGCATCTTGTACCCATAGTTTTGTTGTAATAAATAGTTCTTCTCTTGCAACACCACATTTACTAATTGCATTACCTACAGCTTCTTCATTCATATAAGCAGCTGCTGTATCAATTAATCTGTATCCTGATGCAATTGCATCTAATACTGCCTGCTCACATATCTCATGATCTGGCACTTGAAATACTCCAAAGCCTTCCATTGGCATCTTAACTCCATTATTTAATGTTATAAATTCCATACTATTACCTCTTTCTGCGTTTTTACGCTATATTTTATTAATGAATTTTCCACTGATTTAACCATTTTGCTGTACATGGGCTATTGTGATCAATAATCTCACTACAGCCAATATTTAAGCTTTCAATTTGTTTTATATCTAAATCTGACAACTCAAAATCCCAGATATCTATATTTTCATGTAGATGATCCATCTGTACTGTTCTTGGAATTGCTGAAATTCCTCTTTGAATATGCCATCTAAGGATAACCTGTGCTGTACTCTTTCCATACTTATCACCAATATCTTTCAATATTTTTATGTTAAAAATATCCCTCTGTCCTTCTGATAGTGGTGCCCATGCCTGTGCTGCAATATTAAATTCTTTCATTACTTTTAATTCTTCATCATGAATATAAAAAGGATGAATTTCTATTTGATTAACTGCTGGAATTACCTTGCTGTTAATACATAAGTCTACTAGCTTTTCTTTTGAAAAGTTACATACCCCAATGCTTCTAAAAACTCCCTCTTCCAACATTTGTTCCATTACTCTCCATGCTCCATAATAATCCCCCAAAGGCTGATGAATAAGATATAAATCTAAATAATCAACTTGTAATTTTCTCATAGATTCTTCTACAGCCCTTCTAGTCTTATTAAGACCAGCATCCTGTATCCAAAGCTTTGTAATCAAAAATAATTCCTCTCTTTTCACTAACTTATCTTTAATAGCTTTTGTAATTGCTCTTCCAATTGCTTCTTCATTGTGATAAGCCGCTGCAGTATCAAACATACGATATCCTGCTCTTATTGCTTCATATATACATTGTTCACATAATTGATCATTTGTAATCTGTAATGTTCCATATCCAAGCATCGGCATGTTAATTCCATTATTCAATTTTATAAAATGCTCTGCTACTCTTTCTTTATGCATCAGAATCTCTTCCTTCCTACAATAAAAAGTATAAATAAATTTCCAGAATTAGTACAATACCAATAACACATTGTGCTATAATATAGACGCATACTGAAAATATTAATTATTGATTGGAGGATATAATGTTTGAATTTATACAACTAGAGCAATTACTAGCAATTGATAAATATAAGACACTTTCAAAAGCTGCTGAAGAACTACTTATTTCCCAGCCTGCACTTAGCCGTTCTATGCAAAGGCTTGAAGAAGAACTACAAGTGACTCTTTTTACTCGTCAAAAAAACAAAATAACCTTCAATGAAAATGGAAAACTTGCTTTAGAATACGCAAGGAAAATTGTAAATAGTAGTCTTGAGATGAAAGAGCATCTTCAAGCATTTGATAAAAGTAATCACACTATCAGTATTGGCTCTTGTGCACCTGCGCCTATATGGAATCTTACCCCTGAGGTATCAAGACTTTTTCCTGATATGAAAATTCAATCTGATATGAAATCTTTAGATGAACTAGTTGATGGTTTAATAAACAACAAATATCAAATTATTATTACTACCGATGAAATGAATCTCCCTGACATTATTAGCAGAAAATATTGTGAGGAGCACTTATATATTTCTCTGCCACCAGCTCATCCACTTGCTGGACATAAAAGCTTAACTTTAAATGATTTAAATGGTCAAAGTATACTTATTCTTTCAAAAATAGGCTTTTGGTATGATATCTGCAAAGCAAAAATGCCTGATTCTTTATTTCTTGTACAGGAAGAACTATCAGCTTTAGATGAACTACGAAAAAGTTCAGCATTGCCTTCCTTTGCTACAGATTTGACTAATAAGAGCTCTAGCCATGATAATCGTATTTTGATTCCATTAACCGATCCTGAAGTAAATGTAACTTTTTATATAAATTACAATAAGTCTTATAAAAAACAGTTTGAATCTATTATTTATACTAGTATTGATAGTAAATAATATTTATAAATCAAAAACTTAAGATAAATTAGTTCAAATCTAATCATTTATTTTATATATTTCATTGGTAGATATTTCATTAAATTTAATTTGTAAATAAAAAAAGCTATAAGGTGATTATTGTATTTAAATCACCTTATAGCTTACTATTATTGTACTATTTAATTATATATTCTAAATTTATTTTCTATTTATAAAACTCTTGAGTTGCATATACCTTATTACCTATTTTATATACACCTACACCAATACTACTAAAGTTTGTAGATAATATGTTTTCTCTATGACCTTGAGAATTCATCCAGTTAGTCATAAATTGATTTGCTAGTGCTGTTGGGTCTGAAACTCCCCCTATATAAGCGATATTTTCTCCCCAAGCTCTATATGTAACTCCATCAGCTTTCATTTTTGTCGTTATACAATTACCACTTAAATCAGTATGACTAAAGTAATTATTATCTCCCATATCTTGAGACTTAATTCTAGCATACTTTTCCATTGTTGTATTATATGTTAATGGTGCAACTCCTGCTTTTGCTCTTTCTTCATTTACTTTATTAAATATGGCTTGTTCAACTTGTGCCATGAATTGATCATTTACAACTGTACTATCACCTGTTTGAGTATTGTTACTAGTATTTCCTCCATTTGATGTTGAGGTGTTACCAGTTGATGTTGAAGTATTGCCAGTAGATGGCTTATTTTGATTATTATTATGTTTATTATGTCTGTTATATCT